>JBNMGQ010000026.1:0-20725 GCA_050872345.1 Eubacterium sp.
AAATGCTCGGACGCTTTCAATGTTGTTAAGGAGGGGTCACCCTCTTTAATTCTGAATGAACGGCGAATTTCTTTAGGGATAACAATTCGTCCGAGGTCATCGATTCTGCGCACTATACCTGTTGCTTTCATATTATATCTCTCCAATTTATTCGTATTTTTACTGTAATATTTTGCTCAATAAATTAGATTTAATACGGAGTTAAAATTGTTATTATTTGTCATTTTTAATTTGGCATAGAAAAGCCTCTTACAGGAAAAATCTGCAAGAGGCTTGAGGAAAAGCGATATTAAATTCAGCATGTAGAAAAAGCCAAATAACAATTCTGCACGCCGGAGAATGTTTAGAATTTATGAATTATTATTTATTCTTGTTTTGAGTATTTTCGATACCCTGACGGATACGACGAACATCGGCAAGAGCCTTATAAAGTGAATCGTCGATAGCAAGAAGTGTATCGTCGGCATAGTTATTAACAGCTGTAAGCATTTCTCTTGACTTATTCTGAGCTGTAGTAACCATTTCGTTAGCCTGATTTGTAGCATTGCCGAGAATATCGGAAGCCTGATTATGAGCGTCGGCAATATAAGCGTCACCCTGCTCCTTAGCCTTAGCGATAATATCGGCAGCTTCAGCCTGAGCAGTCTGTGTGATTTGGTCACGAGCAACAAGTTCTCTTGCTTCCTCCTGTGCCTTAGCAATAATGTCAGCTGCTTCCTTCTTAGCTTCTTCAAGAATGTTATTTCTTGAGTCAACGATAGCCTTAGCCTGCTTTGTTTCCTGAGGAGTGTTAAGACGAATATCCTCAATAATAGTCTTAATCTTGTCTACATCAACTGCGTACTTTTTGCTAAGTGGAATCGAAGTAGCGTCGTCAAGTACATCCTCTAAATCTTCAAGTAAAATATCTGTATTAGTCATTTTTGCCGTCTCCTTTACATCTTTCAATTATATCTTTTAATATTTCATTAGGCACAAACGATGATATGTCACCACCGAGAGTACACACCTCTTTAACCATACTTGAGGACAAAAACATATTTTCGCCCTTAGCAGGTAAAAACAGGGTTTCAATCTTTGGATAAAGACTTTTATTAATAAGTGCTTGCTGAAATTCATTATCAAAATCAGACACAGCACGAAGTCCCTTAATAATAGCATTGGCGTTATGCTCTTTGGCATAATCGACAAGCAAACCCGAATATGTATCAATCGAAACATTGTCAAGATTCACACAACGCTTAATAAACTCCATTCTTTCTTCAAGGTTGAACATAGGATTTTTAGAACTGTTATTAAGCACGAGCACTATTACCTTGTCAAAAAGGTTCGACGCTCTTTCAATAACATCCTTATGCCCTAAAGTGATTGGGTCAAAGCTACCGGGATAAATTGCAATTTTCATATTACGACTCCCTTCTGTAAAGGGTAATCTTAGTTTTACCGTAATTTCTTACTCTGTCAGCGTAAAAGCCGTCAATCTTTTCAGGCAAAGATTCATCACGGGAAGTTTCACAAACAACAACACCGTCATCACTCATCATAGGAAGAAGAAGCGGCAAACACTTTTCAATAATACCTTGCTTATACGGTGGGTCAAGAAAAGCAATGTCAAAATTATCTCTTCTTGAAAGAAATGAATAAGCGTCGCTCATAACAATTCTTGCGCTGCCTTCAAGCTTACAATGCTTAACATTTTCCTCGACAATTCTGTAAGCCTGCTTATTATTTTCAACGAAAGTGCACTTTTTAGCACCTCGTGAAAGAGCTTCAATGCCAAGCTGACCGGAACCTGCAAATAAATCAAGAACATTTTTATCTTCAATTTCAAACTGAATCATAGAAAATACAGCTTCTTTAACAGATTCGGTTGTAGGTCTTGTGACATCTTCACCCGGCAAAGTTTCAAGCTTCCTGCCACGGGCAATGCCTGTGATTACTCGCATCATATTAATTCCCATAGCCTTTCCGGCTACAAATAGTTCATGAAAAATCATCCACACGCCTCTCTGTAGCCGGACAAGGCGTATAGTGGGAATTTAGCCATCTCAAAATTATGCTGCAGGCAAATTTTGAGGGCAATATAATCGGCATAGTGTGATTTTTCACACTATTAATTCCTTTAAATTTTACACTAAAAAGAGTATACACCTTTTAATAGGTTATCTAACATTATACAAACTACAAAAATAATAGTCAAGTCAATTAAAATTATTTTTACAATTTATGATAAAAATTATATATTTCTTCGGCATTTTTTTCAGAAATACCGTCTGCTTTGCAAAGCTCTTCGACACTTGCCGATTTAATCGCAGTAATTGTTTTAAAATATTTCATCAAAGCTTTGGCTTTTGCGTCACCTATTCCGTTGATTTTTGTAAGAGAAGTTGAAAGCGTGCTTTTCTTATGCTTATTATGGTGATACGAAATTGCAAAACGGTGAACTTCCTCTTGAATATTTGACACCAAAGTGAACACCTGACGATGAGAGTTAATTTCAATTTCGCCGTTGCCTACGGCAATTGCACGGGTCCTATGCTTATTATCCTTAACCATACCGAAAACAGGCACATTAAGTCCCATAGAAGCAATGACGGGCAAAACTGCTCTTACTTGTGGTTCACCACCATCGAGCAAAATCAAATCGGGCAAAATTTTAAATGTACTGCCCTCTTCGTCGTTATAGTAATGATTAAACCGTCTTGTCAAAACTTCCTGCATTGAGCCGACATCGTTTTGACCGGTAAAGCCTTTGATTGCAAATCTTTTATAAGCGCTTTTCATCGGTCTGCCGTTATGGAACACTACCATACCGGCTACATTATCTGCGCCGAATGTATGCGAAATATCGTAAGACTCGATATACTCCGGCATTTTTTCCAAGCCGAGAAGATTTTTAAGTTCTTCAAGAGTAGCGATTTCTCTGCCGAGCCTTCCCTGTTGCTGTGCCAAGTGCTCGTTTGCATTTTGAATACACATATTGACGATAGAAAAGTGTTCGCCTTTTTGAGGATGGATAAACTCAACTTTTCTTTGCTTTTTCTTTTCAAGAAATTCTTTAAGCAGTTCTTCGTCCTCTATTTCACCGTCAACGGCAATTCTTGACGCAACACGCTCACGCATTGAATAATACCGTTCGATAAGTTCAAACCTTGCGCTCGGCAAATCCTCAACAGAATCTATGAGCCAAAATTCAGAATCGGTAAGCTTGCCGTGTTCAAACCTGATAACCTCAAAGCAAGCTTTCTTTTTGCCGTTAACAAGCGCAAAAACATCCTCTTCGGGCACATTGATTGAAACGACTTTTTGCTTTTCCTCAAGATTTTTAATTGCTTTTATTCTGTCTCTAAGCTTTGCAGCTTCTTCAAACTGCAGATTTTCGGAATATTCAAGCATTTGCTCTTCCATTTTTTTAACGGACTTAACACTGCCACCCTTGATAAAAGCAATTGCTTCGTCAATATTTTGCTTATACTCATCAAGAGTCACTCTGCCGGCACACGGAGCACAGCAAATACCCATAAAGCCGTTTAAACAAGGTCTGCTTGATTTATAATCCTTAGGAAATTTTTTGTTACATCTCGGCAACTTAAATATTCTCAGCGTTTCGTCGACAGCCTGTTTAACGGAAAAGTTTGAAATATACGGTCCTACATATTGTGAGCCGTCGTCAATCATTTGCTTGCACTCGCTGATTTTCGGATACTGCTCCTTTGTAATTTTGATATAGTTATATCCTTTGTCATCTTTAAGCAGAATATTATATTTTGGTTGGTGCTGTTTAATAAGCGAACATTCAAGCACAAGCGCTTCAAATTCACTGTCGCACAAAATGTAGTCAAAATCGTTTACATTTTCAACCATACGAATTACTTTGAGAGTATGATTAGTATGACTGCCGAAATATTGAGATACTCGATTTTTAAGTTTCTTGGCTTTGCCGATATATATAATTTTCTTGTCTTTGTTTTTCATTATATATACGCCCGGATGAAGTGGCAAAGCCATTGCTTTTTTTCTAAGTTCTTTTTCAGTCATATAATCACCTGCCTATATTATAAGTATAACATAAATCAGAGGTAAAATGAAGTAGGAAAATTATAGTTTATATTATAAGAAAAGCACCCTGCATTAAGCAGAGTGCTTTTGATTTTCATATATTCAAAAAGCTTAAACTTCTTTACCGTTGTCGAACTTTCCAAGTGCCTTAACGCTGATAGCAAAGCAATCTGCAAGACCCTGAAGGTTCATATTATCGTATGTATCCCTTCTTGTATGGTAATAGTCCTCAAGCTTATGGTTAAGACCTGTTACACCTGTTGCACGGAAGCCTGCCTGAGCAAATGCAGCAGAGTCTGTAGCACCACCGAGTGGTGGAACCCAACCTTTTTTACAAGGGATATTAAGGTCGGCAGCAGATTCCATAAAGAGGTCGGATACTGCCTTATCAACCTTAACTGTACCGTTAAGGTCACGATAGTTGGTCATAAGATACTTAGGGTCGTGAATTGTATCATAAGAAAGAATAATAGTAGGAACATCGTCAAACTCACCCTTATGAGCTTCACACCAAGCCTTAGAGCCTCTAAGACCTGCTTCTTCACTACCGGAAAGGATAACGCCTACTTCTGTATTTTCAAGAGTGATACCCTGATCGTGAAGAGCCTTAAGAACAGCGATACCCATATAACAACCCGAAAGGTTATCGTTAGCGCCGTCAACGATTCTCTTCTCATTCCACATCCAGTAAAGACCGATAAGGAAAGGAACGAAGATAAGACCCCAAAGAGCCATTTTGAAAAGAGTTACATCGTGCGCAATCATACCGAATGCACCGTACTTAACGGTAGCAATAATAGAAATAACAAGGTAATAAACAGCACCGATACCACAAATAACAGCGTGACCTTCAAAACCAACGCCACCGAGTGCGTAGTTAACCGGCCATTCCCAAGCAGCATCAGGGTGACCGTTGAAGAAAATACGACGCTTAACTTCGCCTGAGCACTTTTTAATAGCTGTTACATTATGACCTGTTTTTTCAGGGAAAAATCTGTCAACGCATTTTTTATAAAAGCCAAATTCCAAAAGAACGATTGTAAGACCCAATACGATAAGCAAAGCTGAAATAATCGGGCTGAAGAAGAAAAGTACAATTGCCAAAAGAACGAAAGTAATAGTGAAATAAATCCAGCCGAAGAAAGAACCCGGATTTTCCTTAAAGCTTTCTACATCTGTCCTTTCGCAACCACATTCATTTTTAAGCACATCAGCCATATACTCGCAAGCCTGCTTTTCACCCTTTGAACCCGGGTCACGCTTATCCATATCCTTACAGATATGAGTAATTTCGTCGAGCATATAGTCTGCATACTCGCCTTTTTTGTCGATAATGTTTTTTAAATCCATCCCAAATCCTCCTGTATACCTTTGTTTTACACAAAGTAATATATTTATATTAAACCATAATTATGCAAATTCGTCAATAATTAATCAGGTATTTAGTACAATTGTAGTCAATTTGTAACAAATATCAAAGTGAATTGCTCAAAAATGCCTTAAGCTTTTCGCTTTGAGGATTTTCAAAAAGTTGCTTTGGCTCACTGTATTCTTCAATTACACCGTCGGACATAAAGATTACTTTATCCGAAACATTTTTTGCAAATTCCATTTCGTGAGTAACGACAATCATAGTGCTGTTACCTGTTTTAAGACTTTTGATAACCTTAAGCACTTCACCTGTAAGTTCAGGGTCAAGCGCCGAAGTAGGCTCATCAAAGCAAAGAATATCAGGATTAAGCATAAGCGCACGGGCGATTGCAACACGCTGTTTTTGACCACCCGAAAGCTGAGAAGGATAATGAGTAATTCTATCCTCCAAGCCAACTTTCTTTATAATTTCACGAGCCTGATTTTCAAGTTCGTCCTTCGTTCCCATTTTAAGCTGAAGTGGTGCCAATGTAAGATTTTGGAGCACATTATATTGAGGAAACAAATTGAAATCTTGGAAAACAAGACCGAAATGAAGTCTTTTTTTACGAAGCTGGGTTTCCTTTAATTTCTTATCGGTTTCGGCATTATAAATCATTTCACCGTTTACTTTAATAGTACCGTTCTCGGCAAATTCAAGGAAATTGATACAACGAAGAAGCGTTGTTTTACCTGAACCGGACGAGCCGATAATCGACAGTACCTCACCCTTTTGAAGGTCAAAGCTTATGCCTTTTAATATTTCATTTTTGCCAAAGCTTTTTTTAATATTATCTACTTCTAAAAATGCCATAATACTACACCTCCATTAACCGAAATAGCTGAGTTTCTTTTCGATTTTGCCGAAAAGAATTGTGAGAATACCACAAAATACAAGGTAAAAAGCACCTGTATAGAAAAGTGGCCAGAACAAGCCGGCAGCAGTAATATAGTCCTCACCGACACGGATAACTTCAATAATGGCAATAGTTCTTGCAAGAGAAGTATCCTTAACAAGTGTGATAATTTCATTACTCATAGGTGGAACAATATTTTTAACTACCTGCAAAAGAATAACTTTGAAAAATATTTGTGACTTAGTCATACCGAGTACAAGACCTGCTTCACGCTGACCCTTTGGTATGCTTTCAATACCACCTCTGAATATTTCGGAAAAATAGCAAGAATAGTTAATAATAAAAGCAATTACTGCAGCTTTAAACCTATAATCATTGCCTACAGACATATTGAAAAGCAAACCGGGTCCGTAGAAAACAATGATGATTTGAAGCATAAGAGGTGTACCTCTGATTATCCAAACAAGCACTTTAACAAGCGCTTTGAGTGGCTTAAACTTTGACATAGAGCCAAAGCTTAAAATAAGTCCGAGTGGCAAAGCACAAACAAGAGTTATACCGAAAAGTTTAAAGTTGACCCAAAAACCTTTAAGCAACTCAAGGGTTATATCCATAAAAGATGTTCCCATAATATTTCCTCCATCATTAAAAAGAGCTGTCTATTCAGCAAATTAGGCAGAGAACATAAAACTACGCTCTCTGCCTGATAAATATATAATGTTTTAAGCTAAATTATTTAGCAAGGTCAACGCCGTACTTAGTTGAAAGCTTATCCATTGTGCCGTCCTGCTTAAGTTCGCCGAGAATCCTGTTGACTTCAGCAGTAAGGTCTGAGCCTTTTCTGAAGCCTACTGCATATTCTTCTGTAGTAAGAGATACAGAATAGCCGAGGTCGGCAAAGTCTGTACCTTCTTTAGTCATTGAGTTAGCCATTGTTGAGTCAATGATACAAGCGTCGGCAGTACCTGACTTAACTTCCTTAAGTGCATCTGACTGAGCTGAAAGAGATACTACATTGCTTGAAAGCTTCTTAGCTTCTGTTTCACCTGCTGAACCTTTTTCAACTGCAATTGTTAAGTTTGCAGACTTAATAGCATCAGCGTCGGCATACTTTGAAAGAGCATCCTTCTTCATAACAACAACCTGGCTGTTGCCTGCATATGCGTCAGAAATGTCGCAGTTTGTTTTAACTGAATCGGAAACAGTCATACCGTTCCAAATACAATCAATTGTACCTGAGTTAAGTTCGATAAACTTATTGTCCCAGTTAATAACAACAAATTCAACATCAATGCCCATCTTTTCAGCAACTGCTCTTGAAAGGTCTGCGTCAAAGCCAATCCACTTGCCGTCTTTGTCCTTATAGTCGATAGGTTCGTAATCTGTGATACCTACAACAAGCTTGTTGGCGTCCTTAACCTTATCAAGGTCAGCTACTGTTTTAGCTGTTGTTGATTCACTTGAAGAAGTTGATGACATAGTGTCATCGCTTGATTTTGAGCAACCTGCAAAGCCTGCAACTACGCAAGCAATCATTGCTACTGCCAAAAGAACTGATAATAATTTTTTCATCCTTATTTCCTACTTTCGTGATTTTTCACATTAACGCTTTGCCACGCTAAATCGATGATTTAATTATATCAAACAGGAAATGAAAAATCAAGCATTTTTTTAACTTTCCAAATTATACATTACTTTGCACAAATATTTGCCCGTATCTGTTTTAAAAATTTTGCTATATGCTGTATTAATTGCCGATTTTGACGAATTATCCTCATACAGATTAACAAGAAAATCGGCTTCGATAAGTATTTGCAAATCAATACCGTCAATATTTTCGTATGTATGATGGCGAGATACAAGATAACAAATACGGCTTATATCTTCCCTGCCATAGTTAAGTTTTTCAAGTAATTTTTCGGCTTCTTTCGGCCCTTCAAGTTCCTGATGCTTACCACTTGCATCGCCGTACTTTTCCTCGGAAATTTTAATTCCTATGTCGTGAACAAGCGCCGACGATTCCAAAATATATTGCGTGTGAGCGTCAAGGTTTTCACTTTCACCGATAAGCTTTGCAAAAGAATGCACCTTGATAAAATGCTGTATTCTCTTCGCATCACCACAAAAATATTCAATCATAGATCTTTTTAGTTCTGATACTTTTGTCATATTATCGCCTTTTCTTTTTAGGTTAGTTTCAATAATATTCTCAACGATAAAAACAAAAAGTGCCGTAAAAACAGCACTTTTGTTTAGAAATTTTAAATTATACCGGATGAACTTTTGATTCAAAGTCCTCGTGTTTACCGTCGAGGTTATACTTTTTATCTCTTCTCTTTTGGAAGAATTTAACAGCAACCTGACCGAACTGAGCATAAGAAAGAACATCCTCTTCCTGCTCATAATATTCCTTAATTTCATCCTTGAAATCGTCAATCTTATCGTGGATGAGGTCAGCAGGACGGCAAGTGATAATTTCATCGTCGCCGACAATCTTCTTCTGAAATTCAGGGTCAATGTCGCAAGGAGTCTTACCGTACTTACCTGCTACCATATCCTTAAATTCCTTAGTAACCATCTTATATCTTTCGCCCATAATTACATTAAATACAGACTGAGTACCGACGATTTGAGAAGTAGGAGTAACAAGTGGTGGGTAACCTGAATCCTTTCTTACTCTCGGAACTTCGGCAAGAACTTCATCAAGCTTATCAGCCTTACCTGCTTGCTTAAGCTGAGATACAAGGTTGGAAAGCATACCACCCGGTACCTGATAAAGAAGAGTATTAGCGTCAACGCCGAGCATCTTAGGATCAAGAAGACCTGAAGCCAAATACTTTTCACGAAGTGGAGTGAAGAAATCTCTAATCTCCGAAAGAGCTTTAATATCAAGACCTGTATCGTACTCGGTACCCTTAAGAGCTGCAACCATAGATTCGGTAGCAGGATGAGAAGTACCCATGGCAAGTGGGCTCATAGCTGTATCGATAACATCAACACCTGCCTCAATACCCTTAAGGTGAACCATTGAAGCAAGACCTGAAGTATAGTGAGAGTGAAGCTGAATAGGAATATCAACTGTACTCTTAAGAGCCTTAACAAGGTCGTATGTTCCGTAAGGAGTCAAAAGACCTGCCATATCCTTAATACAGATTGAATCGGCACCTGCGTTTTCAAGCTGCTTTGCATAGTTGCAATAGTAGTCAATATCAAATACAGGACCTGTAGTGTAAGAAATAGCAGCCTGAACATGACCACCGTATTTCTTAGCAGCGTCAATAGCTGTTTGAAGGTTACGAACATCGTTAAGTGCGTCGAATATTCTCAAAATATCAATACCGTTATCGATACTCTTTTTAACAAAATAATCAACAAGCTCATCAGAATAGTGACGATAGCCGAGCATATTCTGACCTCTGAAAAGCATTTGGAGCTTGGTGTTAGGGCATTTTTTACGAATAAGACGAAGTCTGTCCCATGGGTCTTCGTCAAGGAATCTAAGACAAGCATCGAAAGTAGCGCCACCCCAACATTCAAGTGAATGATAGCCGATTTTGTCCATCTTTTCAAGGATGTCTTCAAATTCGTCAGTTCTCATACGAGTTGCAATCAATGACTGATGTGCATCACGAAGGACTGTTTCAGTAATTCCGATTTTAGCCATTTATGACACCTCTTGTTATTAGTTTAATGTGATGATAACCTGTCCTGCTTCAACGCTGTCGCTCTTAGCAACATTGATTGATGCAACAGTACCGTCCTGAGGAGCAACGATTTCGTTTTCCATCTTCATAGCTTCAAGGATGCAAAGAACAGAACCACTTGAAACTGAATCGCCAACGCTAACCTTAACATCAAGGATTGTACCAGGCATAGGAGCTTCAACCTTAACTGAGCCTGCAGAACCCTGAGGAGCAGCCGCCTTTGGTGCAGGTGCAGCAGCAGGAGCCGGAGCAGCCTGTGCAGGAGCAGGTGCAGCTACAGGAGCAGCAGCAACAGGAGCTGAAGCAGCGCCCTCTTCAACAGTTACATTATAAGGTGTTCCGTTTACGGTAATTGTATAATTTTTCATAATATATTATCCTCCATTATTTAACAGAATGTTTTCTTGGTAATGTATTTTCTCTCTTACCTGCAAGAATATCAAGTGCAGCGATAACCTTAGCACGAGTATCGGCAGGAGCAAAGATGTCATCAACAGCACCGCAAGCAGCAGCTGTAAATGGTGATGCAACTTTTTCTTTATATTCCTTTTCAAGGTCTGCTTTGCTTTCGCCGTTTGCAAGTCTGTCATTAAACAAGAACTGAACGGCAGACTCGGTAGGAAGCGGAGAAGCAACGCTGTTGTCCCAAGCAAAAGTAAAGTCGGCATTAGCGCCCTTACCTGCAAGAGCAATATAAGCAATACCTACTGCATTGCCTGTAATTACAGAAATCTTAGGTGTTGTAGCTGTTGCATAAGCACTTGTAAGCTTAGTAAATGCAGTAAGGCACTGATTTTCCTTACCTTCCTTATTAACAGCACCGTTTGCGTTAACAAGTGTAACAACAGGAATTGAATAAGCATCGCAAAGCTTAACGAGAGCCTCTGCCTTATATGAACAACAAGGGCAGATAGGTTCACCTTCAAATCCTACAAAACCGACTGTAGTACCCATTACTGTAGCAATAGCAGTCTTACATTTCTTTTCAGAATAGCCACCTTTAAGCTCAATAACAGAGCCTTCATCGGCAATTGAATTGATAACTGTCATAGCATCGTCGCCGTCATTTGCGAAGGTGCTTGGATTTGCAAACTCAAAAAGAGGTGCAGGAGGAATGTTGTTGGAAGGAAGAAGAGATACGATATTTTTAACAGAAGCAACTGCACTGTCAAAATCGTCGCAAAGAACATCAACTGTTCCTGCTTCATAGCTTTCTTCTGCTGTAACATTGCTCGGAGCAGATACATAAAAATCAGCATCCTTAACTGCAACAACTACATCAGCCATATTTGCAATAAGAGCAGATGTACCGAGGCAAGAGCCTGCAACAATAGAAATTTGTGGGCATACACCACTCATTGATGTTGATGCTTTTACAAGTTCACCGTAAGCATTCATTACCTCGAATCCTTCAGTAAGCTTAACACCGTTTGAATCGTACACGCCGATAACCGGACAACCGGTCTTTAATGCGAGATCATAAATCTTTTTAATTTTAGCACATTGTGCAACACTTACAGCACCGTTATCAACAGTAATATCCTGTGAAAACGCATACACTGCACACTCATTCACTGTTCCGAAACCGGCAACAACTTCAACCGAACCGTCAGCTGATTTAGCATAAGCGTCAATCTCGGTAAATGAGCCGTCATCAAAAAGTGCTTCAAGTCTTTTAAGTGCTTTTGAATCGTTCACTGTTTTGTCCTCCTTGA
Organism: Eubacterium sp.; assembly: GCA_050872345.1. GTDB lineage: Bacteria > Bacillota > Clostridia > Oscillospirales > Acutalibacteraceae > Eubacterium_R. Next base: position 11,746 of record JBNMGQ010000026.1, read on the forward strand.
AAATGTGACAGAGTATTCAGAAAAATATAAAATATTCCAAATTCGCCATTATAGATTTTAACACTTTGGCAAATTAATATCAATAATAAATTGTTAATTTTATTATATTTTGCTGATTTTAGCAGATAATTATTCAATATATTAGTGCTTTTGAGCATAAAAACGAAATTCAAGTTGAATTTCTCTCCCTCAGTCGGTAAACCGACAGCTCCTACGGGAGCCGTCCCTTTTGTCACTGCGTGACATTTCCCCACACTGTGGGGAATCACCCTCATCAGAGGGAGCCAAGTTCCTGTTTCCCTCTGACGAGGGAAGTGTCAGCTGCGCTGACGATAGGAGAGAAAGAAAATCAATAGCCTAAAAAAAGCCAAGACTCGAACCTTACGGCTCGAGCCTTGACTTTAATGATATAAGGGAAATATTATATCTGAAATTATTACTCACTGAAAAGTGGAGTAGACAAATATCTGTCACCTGTATCAGGTAAAAGAGCCACGATAGTTTTGCCCTTATTTTCAGGTCTTTTAGCAAGCTCTTTTGCTGCGAAGAGAGCTGCACCACTTGAAATACCTACAAGTACGCCTTCTTCTTTTGCAAATTCCTTACCTGTTGCAAAAGCTTCTTCGTTTTCTACAGGTAAAACTTCGTCATAAATCTTTGTATTAAGAGTGTCAGGAACGAAGCCTGCGCCGATACCCTGAATTTTATGAGGACCGGCTGTACCCTTTGAAAGAACAGGTGAAGTTGCAGGTTCAACAGCAACAACCTTAACATTAGGATTCTGGCTCTTAAGGTATTCGCCGACACCTGAAACAGTACCACCTGTACCTACACCGGCAACGAAAATATCAACCTTACCTTCGGTATCCTTCCAAATTTCAGGACCGGTTGTTTTCTTATGTGTTTCAGGGTTAACAGGGTTAGTAAACTGACCGGGGATAAAGCTGTTAGGAATTTCCTTTGCAAGTTCGTCTGCCTTAGCGATAGCACCCTTCATACCCTTTGAGCCGTCTGTCAATACAAGTTCTGCGCCGTAAGCCTTCATAAGGTTTCTGCGCTCAACGCTCATGGTTTCAGGCATTGTGATGATAAGTCTGTAACCCTTTGATGCAGCTACGGCAGCAAGACCGATACCGGTATTACCACTTGTAGGTTCAATAATTACAGAATCAGGCTTAAGAATACCCTTTTCTTCTGCATCTTCAATGATTGCCTTGGCAATTCTGTCCTTAACAGAACCTGCCGGATTGAAATATTCAAGTTTAACGAGAACTGTTGCTTCAAGTTCATTTGCTTTTTCAAAATTCTGTGCCTCAACAAGTGGAGTATTACCGACGAGGTCAAGTGCTGATTTATAGATAGCCATAATAAATTATCTCCTTATTTAATCAAAAATTCTAAATTAGTCAATTGCAGCGAATGCTTGGTCGAGATCGTGAATAATATCATCGATATGCTCTGTACCGATAGAAAGTCTGATTGTATTAGGCTTAATATCCTGTTCAGCAAGTTCTTCAGGGCTAAGCTGGCTGTGTGTAGTTGTTGCAGGATGAATAACGAGTGATTTAACATCTGCTACATTTGCAAGGATTGAGAAAATCTGCAAGCTGTCGATAAACTTCTTAGCTTCAGCTTCGCCACCCTTGATTTCAAATGTGAAGATAGAGCCTGCGCCGTTAGGGAAATATTCGTTATAAAGGTCCTTATATTTTGGATCGATACTTGGATGATTAACCTTTTCAACCTTTGGATTGTTAACAAGGTATTCAATAACCTTCTTTGTGTTTTCAACATGACGCTCAACACGAAGTGAAAGAGTTTCAAGACCTTGAAGAAGAAGAAATGCGTTGAAAGGTGAAATTGTAGCACCGGTATCACGAAGAATGATAGCACGAATATATGTTACAAATGCTGCAGGGCCTGCTGCGTCCTGGAATGATACACCGTGGTAGCTTGGGTTAGGGTCAGCAATGTGTGGATATTTGCCACTTGCTCTCCAGTCAAATTTACCACCGTCAACGATTACACCACCGAGAGTAGTACCGTGGCCACCGATGAACTTTGTAGCACTGTGAACTACAATATCAGCACCGTATTCAATTGGTCTTAAAAGATAAGGTGTTGCAAATGTTGAGTCAATAACAAGTGGAATGTTATGTGAATGAGCAATATCTGCAAGTGCCTTAATATCAACAAGGTTTGAATTTGGGTTACCGAGTGTTTCAACAAAGATTGCCTTTGTGTTATCCTGAATAGCGTTTTCAAAGTTTGAAAGGTCATCAGGGTCAACAAATGTTGTGTTTACACCAAACTGTGAGAAAGTATGCTCAAGGTAGTTATAAGTACCACCGTAAATTGTCTTTGCTGATACGATATGGTCGCCTGCCTGAGCAAGTGCCTGGAATGTATAAGCAAGAGCAGCAGCGCCTGATGCTGTTGCAAGAGCAGCTACGCCACCTTCAAGAGCAGCAACTCTCTTTTCAAATACATCCTGAGTTGAGTTTGTAAGTCTGCCGTAAATGTTACCTGCATCTGCAAGACCGAATCTTGCCTGTGCGTGGTCACTGTTTTTGAATACATATGAAGTTGTTTGATAAATAGGAACAGCTCTTGAATCTGTTGCCGGATCCGGCTCTTCCTGACCTACATGAAGTTGAAGTGTTTCAAAATGATATTTATATTCTGACATAATTTTTATTTCCTTTCGATGTTAAATAAATTAAATTTCTTTCTATTGTAAATTTTAAGTTTGTTTAAAGCTAAAATAATTTGTTTGAAGTGTTATTCACAACATCGAAAGCACATTCGTTGATTTTTAATATTTGCGACTGTTAATTTGTTAAAAATCTTAGTCATAAGAAGTATCTCCTAACATTTCCCTTATTGCCTACAGAGTTTATAGGTTTTCTCTGTGATGTCTACACTATACACGATATAACCTATTTTGTCAATAGGTTTTTAGTATTTTTTTTGAAAAAAATTTTAAAATCACTGTTTTTCAAGGCTTCAAAAAGTACAAAAAACGCCGTAACCACAAGGGTTACAGCGTTTTTGCTTACATTTATAATTTTTTATTTATTTCATAACAAAGCCGATTTTCTTCATAGCCTTGTCAAGTGTGCGCTGAGAAACTCTTTGAGCAAGCTCGGCACCCTGAGTCCACTTTTCCTGAAGGAATGCTTTATCTTTAATAAGCTCGTTATAGCGCTTTTGAACAGGTTCAAGTTCGGCAATAACTGCTTCACCTACGGCAGTCTTAAAGTCGCCGTAACCTTTGCCTGCAAACTCGGATTCGATAGTATCGAAATCCTTGCCTGTAACGGCAGAGTAAATTGACATCAAGTTATTGATACCGTCCTTACCCTCTTCATAGTGAACGCTCATTTCACTGTCTGTAACAGCGCTCTTAAACTTCTTCATAATTACATTAGGCTCATCTGTAAGATAAACTGTACCCTTAGGGTTAGGGTCAGACTTACTCATCTTCCTTGTAGGGTCGGCAAGACTCATAACCTTAGCAGCAGTCTTAGTAATATAAGGTTCAGGAACAGTAAACACATTACCGTAGATACCGTTAAAGCGTTCGGCAATATCCCTTGTAATTTCAAGGTGCTGTTTTTGGTCAACACCTACAGGAACAACATCAGCCTGATAAAGAAGAATATCGGCAGCCATAAGTGACGGATAAGTGAAAAGACCGGCATTAACATTATCTGCATGCTGTTGCGACTTATCCTTAAACTGAGTCATACGGCTGAGTTCACCAAACTGAGTATAGCAGTTAAGTATCCAAGCAAGCTGTGAGTGCTGTGGAACATGAGATTGAATGAAAAGTATACTCTTATCAGGGTCAAGACCTGTAGCCATAAGAAGAGCATAAAGCTGAGTAGTCTGTTCTCTAAGCTTTTTAGGGTCCTGCCTTACTGTAATTGAATGTAAATCGGCAATGCCGAATACGGTATCGAAATCATCCTGAAAGTCCTTCCAGCCACGCATAGCGCCAAGGTAGTTACCGAGAGTAGGAACAGATGTAGGCTGAATGAGTGAAAGACTTCTTTTTTTGCGTTCTTTTTTAATTTCTTCTGACATAATAGTTCTCCGATTATTTATATAATTTAGCAACTTCACCGAGTGCTTTAACACCGTTAATGATACCGTCGTCGGTAGGTGTTGAGAAGTTAAGACGAATGTAATGCGAAGGCTGAGTATCGTCCATTAAAAATGCGTTGCCCGGAACTACGGCTACATTCTTTTCAACTGCTTTCTTAACAAAGTCGAGCATATCAACATTGTCAGGGAGCTTACACCAAACGAAAAGTCCACCCTCCGGCTTAACATACTCAACAAAATCGCCGAGGTGCTCGTCAATGCAGTCACACATAAGGTTAAGCTTATTGCGATAAATATCCTGAATATGCTTAATATGAGCGTCAACATCATATTGCTTAAACCATTCGTCAACAATCATTTGGTTAAGGCACGCAGTATGAACATCGGAAGCTTGCTTACCGACAGTCATTTTAGCAGTAACAGCCTTAGGCGCAATGCAATAAGCAACACGAAGACCCGGTGAAAGAATCTTTGAAAATGAACCTGCGTAAATTACAATACCGTCTTCATCCATAGATTTAGTTGTAGGCAAAGGCTCACCGTGAACTCTTAAATCGCCGTATGGGTTGCCCTCAAGAATCATAACGCCGTACTGCTTTGCAAGAGCATAAAGTTTCTTCCTCTTTTCAAGCGACATTGTAGCGCCCGACGGATTTTGGAAATTAGGAATTGTATAAATAAATTTAGCGTTAGGTGTTGTTTTAAGTGCTTCTTCAAGAGCATTAACATCCATACCGTCAGCTTCAACAGGAACACCTTTAAGCTTACAGCCGTATGAACGGAAACAGTTAAGTGAGCCGATAAATGACGGTTCTTCACAAATAACGGTATCACCCTCGTTACAAAGTACCTTTGTTGTAAGGTCCATAACCTGAGTAGCACCCGAAACGATAAGAATATCGTCAAAATCCTTGCCTATATTTTCGTGCTTTTTCATCCAAGTCTTAATAGTATCACGAAGTGGCTGATAACCCTCCGACACACCGTATTGAAGCGCATCAATAGGACGAGTGTCAAGAATTTCGGCAGCTATTGCCCTAACCTCTTCAACAGGAAATGCGTCAGGAGCAGGATTACCTGCTGCAAGCGGAATAATCTTAGGGTCTGCTGTAGCTTTAAGTATTTCTCTTATTGCGCTTGGCTGAAGAGAAGAAATTTTGTTAGAAAATGTATATTCCATAATTTTGCCTTCTTTTGATATAAATTAAACAAGCATAGAAATAAATTTAGCAAGTATTTCAGCATTGTTTGTTTTAGAATTTTCAACATATTCACTCTTAAATTTATAAAGAGTGTCAAAGTCGTAATTATTTGATTTGATTGAATTTACAAGCTGTTCGGCATCTTCAAATGTAGCGCTTGGCATTTCCTCTTTAAGGTCTACATTAATACCTCTTTCCTTAGAATACTCATCATAATCGGGTACAAAGAAATAAAGAGGTTTCATAAGCACACTTGCTTCAAAAGCGCAAGCCGAATAGTCTGTAATGATAACATCGGCAACTTTCATCAAATCATAAGTAGAAAAATTGCCGGAGTATGAAAACTCATCCTCAATTTTAATTTTAGAAAAAAGTGGATGAGCACTGATAATAAGATGATAACCTTCAAGCCCTCTAAATTCAACTTTAAGCATTTCTGCTACATATGCTTCCCTGTCACGGAAAGTAGGAAGATAGAGAACAATTTTATCGTGGCTCAAGCCCGGATTTTCGCTGAAAAATCTTGATGAAGCATTATTATCGGTTAAAATATCATCGACCCTCGGAAGCGAGCAAATTTTAATTTTACTGCTGTCACAACCGAAAGCTTCCATATAAAACTTAGCCGTTTTCTTACTCGGAGCAAGGACATAGTCGTAATTTTTATGCATACACATTGCACGGCTTACCTTTTCATCCCTGCCCTCTTTAGTACCTACGCTTTGAAGTCCGAACTTTTTAAGTGCTCCGAGAGCGTGCCACATTTGAATAACTTTTAAACTCTTCTTATGCTTAAGGCACGACACGGTAATTGAATAAGTATCGAGTATTGCAACCTTGGAAGTAGCAAGATAATACATATCGCCGATAACAGAAAAGCAATATTTGATTTTACCCGAAAAATTATCGGGGATCATTTTAAGTCTAAAGACCTGCTCGGTATTCGGGCACTCTTTTTTTACAGCTTCTTCAAGCAGTTTCATATCAAGGCTTTTATCATTACTCTGCCTTGAAAGGTAAACTATTCTGTCTTTAGTTTTAAATAGCTTAATCGGAGCATATAAAAGTCTGAGTCCAAACTTTAAAATATTAATTAATAAGACTTTCATACTATCACTTCATTATTCATAAAGAGGATATTTAGCGCAAATTTCTGCAACACCCTTAGTGATATATTCCTTTTGGTTATCAAAATCGGTAACTGCAAGAGTGATATATTCGGCAATCTTGTCCATATCTTCTGTATTAAGACCCCTTGTAGTAGCAGCAGGAGTACCGATACGAACACCTGAAGTAACAAACGGTGAAAGTGGTTCGTTAGGAACAGTATTCTTATTAAGAGTGATATGAACTTCGTCAAGTCTGTTTTCAAGTTCCTTACCTGTTACGCCTGTACCACGAAGGTCAAGAAGGCAAAGATGGTTATCCGTACCACCTGAAACAAGCTTCATACCTCTGTTCATAAGACCGTCGGCAAGAGCCTTTGCGTTTTCGATAACTCTCTTTTGATATTCGTTAAATTCAGGCTTAAGAGCTTCGCCGAAGCAAACAGCCTTACCTGCGATAACATGCATAAGAGGACCACCCTGTGTACCAGGGAAAACAGCAGAGTTAAGTTTTTTAATAAGATATTCGTTATTACAAAGAATAAGACCGCCACGAGGGCCACGGAGTGTTTTATGAGTAGTTGTTGTAACTACATCTGCATAAGGAATCGGTGACTGATGAAGGCCTGCGGCAACAAGACCTGCAATATGAGCCATATCAACCATAAACATAGCACCGTTAGCATGAGCAATGTCAGCCATAGTCTTAAAGTCGATTTCCCTTGGGTAAGCAGAAGCACCTGCTACAACAAGCTTAGGCTTAACCTTATTAACCTGCTTTGCAAATTCCTTGTAATCGATAAAGCCGTTTTCATCAACACCGTAAGGTACGAAGTTGAAATATTTACCGCTGATATTTGCAGGTGAACCGTGAGTAAGGTGGCCACCGTTATCAAGGCTCATACCCATAACGGTATCACCCGGCTTAAGAAGTGCAAGGTAAACGGCAGTATTAGCCTGAGCACCCGAGTGTGGCTGTACATTTGCAAAGTTGCATTTGAAAAGCTCACAAGCTCTTTTAATAGCAATATTTTCAACAATATCAACATACTGGCAACCACCGTAGTAACGCTTTGAAGGTAAACCTTCTGCATACTTATTAGTAAGCACACTGCCCATAGCAGCCATTACCTGAGGTGAAACAAGGTTTTCAGAAGCGATAAGTTCAATATTGTCACGCTGACGCTTAAGTTCAAGTGCCATTGCATCTGCAACTTCCTTATCGGTTTCGGCAACCTTACCGATTGAATCGTAATAATCTGAATACATAATGAATCCTCCGAATTTTTATGTTTGTTTATATAATTATACATATCTATAATATCATACAGTAAGTAAATATACAACAAGAATTTAAAAAAATACATACTTGATATATACAAAATAATATGTTAAAATAGCAAAGTTAAATATAATAAAATTTCAACTAAGTGTTAGGAGTGAAAATAATATGAGCGGTCATAACAAATGGAGCACCATTAAAAGAAAAAAGGGTGCTAATGACGCAGCAAGAGCAAAGGTATTTACAAAGATAGGCAGAGAGCTTGCCGTAGCAGTAAAAAACGGTGGCCCTGACCCTAACAACAACGCTAAGCTTCGTGATGTTATTGCAAAGGCTAAGCAAAACAATGTACCTAACGACAACATTGACAGAATGCTTAAAAAAGCTGCCGGCGAAAGCGACAGCACTAACTTTGAAGAAATCGTATATGAAGGCTACGGTCCGAGTGGTATTGCAGTAGTTGTTGAAGCACTTACCGACAACAGAAACAGAACTGCATCCGAAGTAAGACATTACTTTGACAAGGCAGGCGGCAATATGGGTACACCGGGTTCTGTAACATTTATGTTTGACAGACAGGGCGTTATCATAATTGAAAAGGAAGATGTTGACGAGGACCAGCTTATGGAAGATGCACTTGAAGCAGGTGCTTCCGACTTTCTTACCGATGAAGAAGATATTTTCGAGATTAGAACAGAGCCTAACGATGTAGGCGCTATTCGTGATGAACTCGAGGGCAAAGGCTATCATATTATTTCAAGTGAGCCTGCATACATTCCTCAAACTTATACAAGACTTGAGTCTGAGGATGATATGAAGAATATGGCAAGAATGATTGATATGTTTGAAGAAAACGACGATGTTCAAAACATTTGGCATAACTGGGAAAACGAAGACGAGTACGAAGGTTAAGTTAATAAGTATAGTTAAAGGAGAGTCAGTTGACTCTCCTTTTTGTTTGTGTAAATTATAGTTTGCGTCGTCACAAACTCCGTATCACTCGTGACGAATTTCTTTAGTATTTGATTTGAAATTCATCCCTCGTTCGCTTCGTTGCTCCTCCTTTTCAAAATTTGTCGTACAGTGGTGCGTCAAATTTTGTATGGGAAAAGGTTGACGGCTTCGAGTGAATTGTGCGTAGCACAAGAGACACGAGACTCCAAATTTGGTGACCAAAGGAAGCAACAAATTTGGGAGAAACAGTCCGGTGGACTGTTTCGTAGTGAGTAGTTTAATATTTTCTCTCCCTCAGTCACTTTCGTGACAGCTCCCTCGTCAGA
>JBNMGQ010000027.1:0-20660 GCA_050872345.1 Eubacterium sp.
GATTAACACAGGGTAAGAATTGAAAAAGCACAAAATGATATTCGAAAGTGACGACAAAAGCACACCTGCAAAAATCATATATCTTGTATTAATCTTATCGCCTATTATACCACTTATTATTTGACCCAAGCCGTCGCAAACAAAAAATGCAGACGAAACGGATGCAATTTTACTTTCGCTCAAAATAGCGAGTGACGAAAGCTCCGGTATTATTGCCGAATAGTTAAGACGGCAAATATATGTTGCACTGTAAGCCAAAAAGCAGAGAAGGAAAATATTTCGTTCTCGTTTTGTATTATATCCTAAATTTTCAGTCATATCTGTTGCCGTAGTCCTTATCCGTTTTGCCGTTATATGATTTGCCTAAAAGGTTTGAATCGAAAGGAATATTAGTTGCAATGAATGTTGTCCTTTCCTCCAAGGTTTGACCACCGTGTCCCCTATCCTTGCCACCGTGGTCGTTTGCAAGAATAACAAGCCACTTTTCATTTAACTTTTCTTCCCTATTTTTAATTTCCTGCAAAATTTGATAAGTAAATGTATCGCAAGTCATAGCTGCCTGAACATAATTATCATTTTCCTTTGAAGAGCCGGACGAATGACCTGCGCCGTCAATTGTATCATAAATACCGATTACAACGCTGTCGCCTGCGCTAATTCGATTAAGCGTACAGTCACGAGCGTAAGTATCGGCAATGCCGAAGCCAAGCTTATCATCCACTGCAATGAAATTATCAAAATCGGTATTATCTGCCGATTTTTCTTTATTATTTGCAATATACTTAGCGCACAGTTCTTTATGCGACATAACATAATTGATTTCAGATTTTAAATTAATTGTAAAAAGAGGTTCCCAGTCAAAATTAATTGAAGTTGAAAGTCCTTTTTCGGCATATTCAAGAATAACTGTTTTAGCGTCAAGTTTTTTTGTGTCGTCATTTTCCTTAATACCGTTATTAAGTCCCCACTTGCCTGTAAACTGAGAAGTCCATCCGGCAGAAGTGGAAGTGCTTTGTTGATACAAAGTATCGGTATAGCCACCACAATAAGCGAGGTAAATACCACCCTGCTTTGCAACTTCGTTTATACCACCGAAATTATTTGTAAAGCTCGGTAAATTTTTATTATATGCATTTTTCATTTCAAGTATTTTTTGAGCAGTATCGGCACGCATACCGTCATAGCCCAAGAAAAGTACTTTTCTGATTTTGCCGTCGCTGTCTACTGCATTGCCGTTTTTAATTTCGCACTCATCAAGAAAAGAGTGGATATGAGTATAAACAGCACAAATAGGCAGGCTTGATTTAAAATCATTTGCCCAAATATTGCTTGAATTAATATAGTCAAGATATTCCTTATCAAGGTCGGGTTTATTAAACTTTTTAATAAGCTGTGGCAAAAATTTACCACTTGATAAAAACATTTTAAGATTATGATTCATAAAAATTCCCCCTGAAAGATAATTATAGCAAAAAGCACATAGTTTTTACAATACATAAAAAAGAAGAAAGGTGTTCAAAATCGGAACATCTTTCTTCTTTCATTTTACTTAAATACTATTTTAACAGGATTCTTTTTATTGAATTTTTCAAGTTCTTCTTTAAGCTGATTAAGCTCGTCCTCGTTTAAAGGCTGTTTATCCTCGGGATAATCCCAATTTGAAAAAGGGTTATCCTTAGTACAAAGCATATTACTTCCGTCAAGCACCCAAGGAAAGGCAAGTATCTTCCTTTTATTTTTCACATAAAAGAGAACGCCTCTGCTGCCCTTAGATACATTTTTAAAGTAAATCAGTCCTTTTGCTTCTTTCATAATAATTCTAATCTGCTGGTCAGGTGGCAAGTTACGAAACTGCCTGCGATTAATCAGAGGAAAAACTATTATACCGAGCACGAGAACTACAGCAACAATAATTATTATCTGACTCGGCTTCATTTTTCAATACCTATTGTAATGATTTCAAACGGTTTATATTCAAGCACATCTGTTTGACCTTCAACTTCTTCAAGCATATTGAGAAGCTTAACAGGTTTTGCAAGCTTAATCTTGCCACGCTTACCGTCCTGCTCACTAAGACGGATAACGGTCATAGTACCGTCCTCACTGTCCTTCATAGCCTGCATATAAAGTGGCTCGTATGTATCGCCGTCATATGTTGCGTCAGACTTAACGAGTTGTTCGTTAAACTGGAATGCAAGCTTATTAACACCTGCGTCAATTGCATTTTGGCTATGTGGATAAATCATATAGCAGAAATCGTGGTGACCCATATCTGATGTTACATCAGGACGAATGGTAGCACGAAGAAGTGAAAGCGACATAGTATTTTCATCAAAGCCGATACCGTACTTACCGTCGTTGATAAGAGCAACACCACCATCGGTTTCGCTGAGGTCTGCCCACTTATGGTGGCAGGTTTCAAACCTTGCCTGCTGCCAAGTGGTATTCTTATGAGTATCACGCTCGATAAAACCTGCCGAAGTATCGCAAAGAGCCTTACGGGTAAGAACATTGCAGTCAAACTCTGCCTTTGCAAGCTTATGCTTTTCGTTCCAGTCAACTATATTTTCAACCTCAATACCCTTACTTCTTCTAAAGAAGCGCATAAGCATTGTCCAAGTTGATTTTTCGGTAGTCAAAACAGTTTTAAATGCAGCACATTCACCGTCAAGCTCAACAAGAGTTGTAGGTTCTTTAACGGTAATTTCGATTTGCTTATCCTTATAGTTAGGAAGAATATCCCAAGCGTCATAGTTACCCGGGCAGTCTGTATAAATCTTAAGCTTATTGAAATCACCGTCAACCCATTCTCTGTCAAGTTCCTTGTCAACAAGAGAAGCGATAGAGCCGTCCTCGTTAAGAGTGACACTGTAAAACGGAGTTTCAACGCTGTCACCGAGTGTGAGCCATTCGCCGTCAAAGTTAGTCTTGCGAAGAGATGATGACGAAAGAGCAGGAATATTAGGAATAATCCAATTACCCTTTACACCGTAACGAGTGGATGTACCGTTTTTATTCGGTACAAATGTAAGTGCGTCACGAGTGAAGTTGAGAGTATTGAAATATTTTGAGCCTGTACCGATAATTGAATCAACAGTCTTTTCAACCTCGGCATAGTCCTTCATAGCGTCCTCATAAACAGGGTGAATATGAGAACCCGGAAGAATATCGTGGAACTGATTGATAAGAAGCTTTTTATATGCATTTGTAATAGCTTCCTTATTATCTTCATTTTTCAAAACGGAAAGCATTTCTGCGTCACGAAGCTTATATTCAAGCCTTCTGTTAGCACGCTTCATATTTGATTTAGTTGTAAAAGTACCACGGTGCATTTCAAGGTAAAGCTCACCGTCCCAAGTTTGGAGAGAAGTGTTACCCTTAAGGTTCTTTTCAAGAAATTCACGACCACCCATATGCTCGCACTTAGGCATAATCGAAAGCTTATCAAACCTATGCATAAGTTCAATCATTTCTTCGGTACAGCCTGAGCCACCGTCACCGTAGCCAAACATATTCATAGTTTGACCACCGTTGTCCTTATCTATATAAGCTTCCCAATTTTCCTGAATTTGTGAAGGCATATTCCAAGTGATGAAATGAGTAGGAGGAACGCAAGCGTAAACATCGGTACCGTCAATACCTTTCCAAATAAAGTTATTATGAGGGAAACGGTTTGCATCGTTCCAAGTTGACATTTTGTTTGAAACAAAGTAGTCAACGCCACTTTTTTTAAGGATTTGAGGTAAAATCCAGCTATTGCCGAAAACATCAGGGAGCCAAGCGTTATTTACTGTTTTGCCAAACGTACGCTTATATGTTTGCTGACCGTAAAGGCACTGACGAACAAGACTCTCGGCAGTAGGAATATTACAATCAGGCTCAACATACATTGCGCCTACAGGCTCAAACTGACCGTTTGCAACCTTTTCCTTAAGTTCCTCAAAAACTTCAGGATAATACTTTTCAAGAGTTTCATAAACATACGGTTGAGTATGAGTATATTTAAAATCAGGGTACTTATCCATAAGGCGAAGCTGGATAAGTACAGTTCTCAAATTCTTTTGAACAGCGTGGATTCTGCGCCAATAATATGCAATATCAAGGTGTGAATGGGCAATAAGTGCCACATCGCCGTTGCCCTTATAATTATCGTTTGCAAAAACAACTTCATCAAGGTAATTTTGACATTCGTCAATACCGTCAAGCTCGTCGCTGTCAAAATCAATAAAATTCATTGCATTATTAAGTTCTTTATTAAGGAAATTTCTGTAATCTTCGTTAAACAAATCACTCTTGGCAATATCAAGGAGAAGTTCAAAATCCCATACAAGGTCCTGAACTTTATGGTTAACGGTACAAATATATGCGCCCTCAAAAATCTGACGGCAACCACGAACAGAAAGTGATTCAGGGTTACGCTCGTCATCAGGCTTTGAACGGTTATAGCCCATCATATCAAAATGAAGAGTTTTTGTATCGTCAACATAAGGTGAAAGAAGCATTCTTTCACGGTTAGGGTCAACGCCACCTACATATTTGCCGTTAACCTTTACGCAAATTTCAGCAGCAGTTTTAAGTGAAAACCAAAGTTCCTTGCCTTGAAGTTCCTTAGGAATATCTACATCAGCCTTGATAAAAGCAGTACCGTCAGGTGTAAAGTACATATCACCTTTATTAAGAGGTCTGTAGTCATCGCTGTAATATTCAAACTCCATTTCGGAAATTTGACGGGCATCTCTAATCATAAGATTGGTGATTTCCCATTTGGATGAATAGATGTATCTTTTAAGCCAAGCGAAGCGCAAATCGGTCCATTCCTCAGGACGCATAGAACGCCTTACAACTTTAATATGTGCCATTTCTATACCTCCTTAAACATCCTGAAAATAAGGCTTTTTGCGAATAGCATTAACCTTAACGCTCTTTTTTAAATCTTTTTTAATCTGCTCCTCAATCCAAGCAGTGCAACGGTTTAAAATAAGGCACTTTGAACATTCACCCCTGAAGATTAATGTAAGCACATTTTCCTCAAGGCTTACAAATTCAACCCAGCCACCGTCACCTTGAAGCTTTGGCTGCAAAACAGTTTCTACATAATTTTTAACCTTTTCCATATAAAACTCCAAAATTACGCATTAATAATATTTTTAATTTTTTCTCTGATACTTTCAAGTCTTGCTTTAGCATTGTCCTTTGACGGGTCAACTATTGAATAGTAAACCTTAATCTTAGGTTCGGTACCCGAAGGACGAACAGCCATCCAAGAACCGTCAGCCCAAATATATTTAAGTACATTTTCCTTAGGCAAATCACGAATACCGGTTGAAAAGTCGATAATCTCCTCAATACCGTCAAACAATGCTTTGCCCTTATTTCTGAAATATGTCATAAGGTTTTGAATCTTTTCGGCACCGTCTTTACCTTTTAATACAAATGAATCAAGGAAATCAAGATAGTAGCCGTATTCGTCATAAATTTCATTAAGACCGTCAACAAGAGTTTTACCCTGATTTTTATACCAAGCAGCCATTTGACAAATAAGCATTGACGACACAACAGCGTCCTTATCCCTTGCGTGAGTACCTACAAGGTAGCCGTATGATTCCTCATAACCGATTACAAATTCCTGCTCGCCTGTTTGCTCATACTTATTAATCTTATCGCCGATATACTTAAAGCCGGTCAAAGTTTCCTCAACCTGAAGTCCGAATTTTCTGCCGATATTAGCGCCAAGCTCGGAAGTAACAATAGTTTTAACAAGTGTTGACTTTTCGTTTAAAGTGTCCTTTTTCATAGTAAGGACGAATTTAACAAGAAGCGCACCTGTTTGGTTACCGGTAAAGAGTTTATAATCGTCACCGTCTTTAACGGCAATACCTACTCGATCGCAATCAGGGTCAGTGCCGAGTACAAGGTCGGCACCGATTTGCTTTGCTTTTTCAATAGCAATTGTAAGTGCGTCCTTTTCCTCCGGATTAGGTGAACGAACAGTTGAAAAATTACCGTCAGGAAGCTCCTGTTCCTTAACAACAGTAACATCCATACCCTCAAGCATTCTTCTTACAGGGATATTACCTGTACCGTGAAGTGGAGTATAAACTATTTTCAAATCACTTTTTTCTTCATAAAGTGATTGTTTTTTAACTTCTTTAAGAAAAGCACCAAGTTCATTTTCGCCGATATAATTGATAAGGTCACTTTCCTCCATAAAAGGAATAGACGAATAATCGGTAATATCGTTAATAAATCCGATTGCATTTTTTGCATCCTCTGTACAGAACTGGCAACCCTTACTGTCATAAACCTTATAGCCGTTATATTCCTTTGGGTTATGAGATGCAGTAATCATTACACCTGCCGTACAGTTAAGGTAATGAGTTGTAAAAGACAAAACAGGAACAGGCACTACCATTTCATAAATATTAACTTTGATACCCTGAGAAGCAAAAATACCTGCTGCCGTTTTAGCAAAATACTGCGAATTATTACGAGTGTCATAAGCAATTGCGACACTGATTTCGCCGTCGTTTTTGCTTTTTAAATATCTTGCAAGACCGAGTGTTGCTTTGCCGACCGTATAACGGTTCATTCGGTTTGAACCTGCACCCATAATACCTCTGAGTCCACCGGTACCGAAAGCAAGGTCTTTATAAAATCTGTCCTCAATTTCCTTTTCGTCGGTAATGCTTTCAAGCTCAGCCTTTGTATTTTCATCAGCAAATGAAAGCCACTGCTCATATTTTTCTTTGTAAGTCATAAATACACCTCACACAATTTATTTATATTCGGCAGGAGCAAGCCCCTGCCCTACAATTTTTCAACAAACCGGCCTTATTTAAAGTACATATAATATTGGCATTTAATCATACCGTTATAAAGCTTACGGCGTTTATCTGCTTTCCTGCCAAATTCTCGTTCAAATTCTTCATCAGGTGAAATTATACCATAACTCCAACCGTGCTTTGAAACAAACTTTTCACCCATAATGTGGTAAATATTTTTAGCAGTTTTAATATCAAGCATTCTTTCGCCGTACGGTGGATTTGTAATAAGCGTACCCTTTTCGGTTGTCGGATTGAAATCTTTAATATCTGCCGTTTCAAGCCTTAAAAACTTATCAACCTTAATCCTTTTGGCGTTTGCCATAGTAAGTTCCAATGCGTGAAAATCAATATCACTGCCGAATGCTACAAAATCAGTATCGGTCTTAATAATATCGTGGCATCTTTCCCTTTCCTGCATCCAAGCCTTTTCAGGAATGAAGCCCCAACGGTCGCACTCAAAATTACGGTTTATACCCGGTGCAATATTATGCGCCATCATAGCACCCTCAATAAGAATTGTACCGCTGCCACAGCAAGGGTCATACATAGTATGATAATGCCTAAGCCTTGAAAGTGAGCAAAGCGCAGCTGCAAGAGTTTCTCTGATAGGTGCGTCGTTTGCCTCAGGTCGATAACCTCTTTTATGAAGTCCCCTGCCGGTAGTATCAAGCATAATAGTAACTTCATTTTTCATAATAGAAAACTGAATTTGATGAACAGGCCCTGTTTCCTCAAACCAAGAAATATTATAATCTTCCTTAAGTGATTCAACGACTGCCTTTTTAATTATCTTTTGGCAATCGGGTACTGAATGAAGAGTAGAATTAATACTGTAACCTTTAACAGGGAAAGTATCGTTTGAGCCGATAAATTCCGACCACGGCAAAGCCTTAACACCCTGAAAAAGTTCTTCAAAAGTTTCTGCCTTGAACCTGTCAAGCACAATAAGTATTCTTTCTGCAAAACGGCTGTTGATATTTGCTCTTGCAAGCATTGACTCGTCGCCCTCAAAATATACTCGTCCGTTTTCGGCTGAAACATTTTCAGCCTCCATAAATTTAAGTTCATCTGCCACCAAACCTTCTAAACCTAAAAGGCACGGTGCTGTCATTAATAAATGCATAATTTTTTCCTATCTTTATAACAAAAATAAGGGTGTAACAAATACACCCTTAAATAATTTTATTTACCTGAAGATATATCGTAAAATACGATTTCATCGCTTTTAACATAACCCTTTTCTCTCGCTTTTTGCTCAATGTAAGAGTCCTTATCCTCGTTATCAAGCACAGCCTGAAGTTCCTTATTTTCTTCCTTTTGAGCTTCATACTTTGCACTGACCTCAGCCTTTTGCTTTTCAAGACGGCTAATATCGGCATTTTGATTAACAGTGCTTATGCCGAAAAATACAAAAACACCGACAAGCAAAACAGCGATAAGAATAGTGCTGAGTTTATATTTACCGATATAGATTTTTTTTGACTTAGCTTTGTTTTCCTTTGCCAAATTCTTCACCCTCATATTCTTTATGACTAGGTCTTTTAATCTTCGCTTTAATATTATAATATAATGTGCTTGGCAATTGCAGTACTTTTTTAAATTTTTTTAACCGAATTTTAACCTTTTTTGCAATTATTTTTTCAATTGGCAAAAACAATTTGCCAAACAAAACAATATAAACTAAAAAGCCTGCAAAAATAAACGCCAAATATATCCATCTAACTTGACCGTTATTAAATATCAAAAGATAACAAAACGACACAAATGCGCAAACAACCCAAAAGGTTATATCAAAAAACAAAGCACCACCGAACGACAACCTGAAAAGGCGAAGCAAATCATAAAAAAGTCCGAAGCCGATTCCTACAAAAAAGGCATAAAACAGCGCTTCACCCACCGAAAAGCCTCTTTAAAAGCGAAGTGGAGGAAAACTTTTCGCTGTATGTAAGAGAAGTTACTTTACCACTCAGGCTCACCGTTCCCGATTCAAGATTAAGTTCTTCAATATGAAGCATCTCACCTTTTATCGTAAGCTCACCACACGAGCATATCGCAACAACTTCTTCCTCGTTAAATGAGTCCACATCGCTGATTCCGGTTAAATTTAAGTTTTCCCTGTTTTCAAGCGTCAGACAGTGCCTTGCAATATTTTCATTATCCATAAAATCACCTTAGTAATTTTATGCAGGTTTTAGCATTGTTATGATAAGTTATAGTTTATAATGTGGCGAAGCCGTCAACCTCTTTTCATACAAAATTTGACGCACCACTGTACGACAAATTTTGAGAAGGAGGAGCAACGAAGCGAGCGAGGGATGAATTTCAAATCATATAATTAAGAAATTCGTCACGAGTGATACGGAGTTTGTGACGACGCAAACTATAATTTAGTTCACCTTTTCTTATAAACCACAAGTTCAGGATTTATGCCGTTTTCTTCATAAGTACAAACCAAAATAAATTCCATATTTGCCACAACGCCAAAGCACCTGTCTGCTCCAAATTCACATTCAAGCTGATTGCCGAGATATGTTGCATTATCATCCAAAAACTTCACAAATTTTCCGTTAGGAAGCCTATATTCAAGATTTACAAAACTTCCTACAAGTGAATTAAGCTTAGTAAGTTTCGGCATACCGTCAACATTTAACGCATTAATTTCGTCAATCAAGGTTGCCTTAAACTCTTCAAAAGCATCATTTCCACCTAGTTCTTTATACCTTTTCCAATATTCCAATTTCGGTAAAGTGTCATACAAATAGGCTCTGACTTCGTTGGGTGAATGGCTTTCGTCTGCCATATTTTTAACGCAAATATCTACCAAATCATCCATATTGCTGTACATATATTCACCGTCGGCGTAGCACCATTTGCAGTACTTTTCGTTTAAATTTCCGTCCTTTTCTCTGCTGATAAAATCATCACTCAACGGCATACCGCAACACTGACAAATCAGCTTTCTCGGTGAGCCGAGCAAAGTATTAATTGACACATTAAAAAGGCTTGACAATAGTTTTAATGTATCGGTATTCGGCACTGTTTCACCGTTTTCCCATCTTGACACGGCTTGCCTTGTGACAAATAGCTTTTGCGCAAGTTCGTCCTGTGACAGTCCCATTTTAGTTCTTAATTCTAAAATCACATCTTTTGTTTGCATAAATTACCACCTCAACTTTATTATAAAACAAAGTGGCATTTTGCACAAGCAACCTGCTGTTGCCGTAAGTCAGATAAATTATAAAGGCGACCACAGGTCGCCCCTACGAAAGTCTTATTATTTCAGATTGTCTAAATCAGAAAAATTACCGTAGGGGCGAACTGCGTTCGCCTTTCAAATTCTTCAATCGATAAACCAATCGATTTTTTTACAAGGAAGTCTAAATACTAATTCATATTACAATGTTTCATACATTTTAGCAGCGTCTTCTTTAAGAGCATGTTCGGTTACGGCAAGGACCTTATAGCTGTTTTCCTTAGCGCCGAGTGTGATTTTGATTACATCGCCGACCTTAACATCGTATGACGCTCTTGCCACCTTGCCGTTTACCTCAACCTTGCCTGCGTCGCAAGCATCGTTTGCAACTGTACGGCGCTTAATAATTCGAGAAACCTTTAAATATTTATCAAGTCGCATAAATTCACCTACTTTTATAAAAAGAAATAGGGTGTCTGAAAAGACACCCCGATAAAATCAACAAAATTACTTTACAGCATCCTTAAGAGTTGAGCCAGCCTTGAATGATGGAACCTTTGATTCAGGAATTTCAATAGTTTCCTTTGTACGAGGGTTAAGACCTGTACGAGCTGCACGAGTCTTTACTGAGAAAGTACCGAAACCGATAAGAGAAACCTTATCACCTTCAGCAAGTGCATCCTTAACTGAATCGAATACAGCGTTAACTGCTGCTTCTGCGTCCTTCTTTGAAAGTTCTGCCTTTGCAGCTACTGCTGCTACAAGTTCTGTCTTGTTCATTTTAATTTCCTCCGTTTTGTGCCGAATTGTCGGCTTTTAATATTTCTTTTGCCTTATCCCACAAAGCATCAAGCTCTTCAATAGAAGAAGAGGTCATATCGATATTGTTTTCATCTGCTAATTTTTCTACAATTTTAAACCTTGCGATAAACTTATCGGTTGAAGCTTTAAGCGCTTCCTCGCTATCGACATCAATAAAACGAGAAATATTAACACAGGAGAAAAGGACATCGCCCATTTCTTCAAAAATATTAGCTTTATCATTATGAGATACAGCATTTTTCAACTCGTTAATCTCTTCACTGAGTTTTGAAAAAGCACCTGCTTGACTGTCCCAATCGAAGCCGACTTTACTTGCCTTAGACTGTACCTTTTGGGCACGCATAAGAGCAGGAAGTTCAAGTGGGATACTGTCCATCTTACTGCTTGCAGATTTAGTACCCTTAATACTTGATTTTACACTGTCCCAGCTTTCAAGTGCTTCTTTTGTATTATTTGCAACGGCATCACCGAAAACATGAGGGTGACGGATAATAAGCTTTTTACAAAGTTCGTCGCAAACATCGTCAAAATTGAAATTGCCTGCTTCACTTTCCATCTCACAGTGAAGTGCAATTTGCAAAAGGACATCACCTAATTCTTCCCTAAGACCTAATGTGCTGTTTTTGTCAATCGCTTCAATAACCTCATAAGTTTCCTCAATAAAATTCTTTTTAATTGAGGTATGAGTTTGTTCACGATCCCACGGACATCCTCCGGGTGCTCGAAGCAATGTGATAAGTGAAAGCAAATCGTTGATATTATATTTATCCTTAAATTCAAATTCCACTTTTATTGCCTCCTGATTAACTTGTCTTTTAGAATAATACTATAAAACCACAGTAATTTCAAGTATTTAGGCATAATTTTTACATTATTTAGAAGTAATTAAATCACTAAACTTAATACATTTAAACAAAATAAGCAAAATAAAAGTCAAAAAAGAGCAAATAAGCGCACAAATTATCAAAGTAAAAAGAAAAGAAATTTGCGAAAAAAATGCTTCTTTTATGAACTTTGTTACAAAATAAGCAGTCACAGTGCACAAAATCGGCTTTAAAAATATATCGTTTAAATTAAACTTTGCGCCTGTATTTTTTCTTATTGTTATCATATTCCAAACAAGAATTAAAAGAAAGCCGAAGAAATTTGAAAATGCCGAAAGCGAAACATTAAGTTCAAATTCAGGTACTAAAAACAAATTCATACCGACTCTTAAAAGGCCAGAAATAATGAACGGCAAAATCGTCTTTTTGGAAAGACCGAGTGACTGAGAACAGAAAACACAGCTTGATGCAAGGCAACAAGGAAGTACGGTTGCGCCGAGATAAAAAAGGATTTGACTGCCGTACTTTGCTATATCACCGTTATTGTTACCGTAAAAAAGAGTCAGTATTTCGTTTGAAAAAAGAGAAAGAATCACACCACCGAAGCAGGCAAGAATACTTGTATATTTCATAATACTGTTTAAAAGCAGATTAAAGCGTTCGCTTTTGCTTTCATACGAAGAACTGATGGCAGGAACGGCTGTTACACCGAGAGCCATTACTATACCGGGTATAAGATTTTTAAAATCAAGTGCGCTTGAATAGATACCGAAAACATATGTATAAATATCTTTGCCAAAATAATTATATAAATTTGAAAGCTTTGTACTGTCACAAAGAGTCAGGGCATATTGAAGCGATGATGTATCAAAAAACGAAGCAACACTTTGAATTGCAGTTGCAAAAAGGATAGGTGTTGAAAACGACAAAAGCTCCGAAAAAGTTTCTTTAGTCAATGCCTTGTCAGGCTTTTTAAAACGGTATTTACTTTGAACATAGACCGACACATAAACATACCCTGCAAACCCACCAAGGCTTACGCCGAGCATTGAGCAAGCCGAAGTAATAGGATAAATTGCTGAAAGTGCACTTTTTTCGCTGTCGTAGGCAGTACCCAAAACCGTGCCGAACTGATAAAAATTATCGACAAGATAACTCATAGAAAGCCTTGCAAAAAGCAGACCGAACACCATTTTAAAAAGTGCTTCGATTATTTGGCACATAGCAGTCGGTTTCATATCGATAAAACCTTCGGCAAACGAGCGTCTGCCTGCACCGAGGCAACAAAAGAAAACACTCGGCGCAAGTGCCAAAATCGTATAAATACTTTTAGGTGATGATGAAATCAGAGTACTGTAAGGCTTTGCAAAAATCAGCATTACGGCAAGACCCGAAACACCTGCAAAAAAGAAAAGCTTTTGACCTGATTTTTTCAGTGCAGATATTCTCTGATTATCGCCTATTGCGTTATATTTACTTACAAGCTTTGACATTGCAATAGGGAATGCACCCATAGTAAGAGCGTGAATAGGCAGGCAAAGATTATATGCAAGTGAAAAATAACCTCTGCCCGTTGCTCCGATATATGAGGTAAGAGGAATTTTATATACTGCCGAAATAACTTTTACAACAATGCTTGACACAAGAAGTAAAAATGCACTTGAAATATACTTTTGCTTTATATTCGATTTCACCAAATCACCCAAACAAAAAAATAAAGAGCAACCAAAACGATTGCTCTTTAAAAGTCCTGTTTAATTTTATTCCTGAGGATTACCGTTTTCATCCTCTACACCGGTTGCTTCAACAACTTCAACCTCATCGTCGGTGTCAACTGCCTCTTCACCCTTTACACTGCATTCACCCGAAAAAGCTTCCCTTGTCTTTTTAGCCATATTAGCCATAGACTCGTTAAATTCAGCCTTAGCTTTTTCAATTTCCTCGGTGTAAAGTGCAACTTTTTCTTTATTATCGGCAATTGCATTGGCGCAGTCGCTAATTTCCTCGTCCGATACTTCTTCGCCGATATATTTAGAATACTGAAGCTTGCCGAATTTTTCATAAAGCTTAGTAAGTTTAGCCTTAGCGTCAAGAAGCTCAACCTTTTTACGGCTGATTTCAAGCCTTTCGGCACTCTTCTTGCTCATATTTTCAGCAACATCTTTAGTCTTATTAAACATTTCTTCAAGCTTTTGATTATTAAAAGCTTCGTCCATTGAACCAAAAAGGTCTGTGAGTTTTATTGCCATTTGTATCACCTCGGTATCATTATATTACAAAGAGTAAAACAATGCAATACCGTTTGAAATATTTTATTTTTAATTTATATAAAAGTCAATTATCGCTTTTTTTCTGTCAATAAGTTC
Source organism: Eubacterium sp. (assembly GCA_050872345.1). Lineage (GTDB taxonomy): Bacteria > Bacillota > Clostridia > Oscillospirales > Acutalibacteraceae > Eubacterium_R. The sequence goes on from JBNMGQ010000027.1 coordinate 14,030, forward strand.
ATCAAACCTATCAATATATTCATATGGATATTTAAAGTTATATATGCGTTCGATTTTACCGGTTTGCTGATTTTTAAGCCTTGTAACAGCACCTGCGCCGACGGCAAAAACAGAATGGGTTTCATCCATCATATAAACATTATAAAGGCAGTCGAGATTATCCTTGCACCAGCCGACATTTTCAAGATTGCCGACAGACTTTGACTGCCTGTACATATAATATGGATAATAGCCGTTTTCTTTAAGCTTAGAGTTAGAATAATCGACCATATTTGAAGTTAAAAGCTTATCGGAAATATCGTAAGCGTTTTCACGGGTAACCATATATGCAGCAGATTTAAGTGCCAAGGTATGAACGGTAACAGACTCGGCACCGAGTGATACGGCAGTATCAACGCTGTTTTTGAACGAGTCGAGCGTATCATTCGGTAGTCCTGCAATAAGGTCCATATTTATGTTGTTAAAGCCACATTTACGGGCAAGTTTAAACGCTTCAAGCGTTTGCTGTGAAGTATGCTTCCTGCCGATTGTTTCAAGAACGGAATCATTAAATGTTTGAGGATTAATGCTGATTCTGCCGACACCTGCATTTTTAAGTGCCGTAAGTTTTTCTTCTGTTACAGTATCGGGTCTGCCTGCTTCGACAGTGAACTCACGAAGGTAAGTCAAATCAAACTCGGCTTTGATAACCTCAAAAAGTTTTGTAAGCTGAGACGCTGACAAGGTGGTAGGTGTACCACCACCGAAATAAATTGTTTCAAGCCTTAAATTAAGCTGTTTTGCAATTTCTGCCGTCTTTTTAAGTTCACTGCAAAGAAGGTCAACATACGGTTCAAGAAGCTTATATGTCCGCTCGATTGAATGAGATACAAAAGAGCAATAAGCACACCTGCTCGGGCAAAACGGAATTGAAACATAAAGAGAAAATGACTCCGGTTTCGACAGAGCAATAATTTTATTTTCGTGTTCCATAACCTCAAGTGCCAAATCGGTCTTTTGAGGTGTTGCAAGAAATTCGTTTATAAAGTAATCCCTTGCCTTTTCCTTACCCATTTCACCTACAAAACGGTGCATAAGCTTAGCCGGACGAACACCGAAAAGGATACCCCACGGTGGCTTGAAGCCTGTAAGCTCGCTCAATACATTATAAAGCAAGACGGACATTTGAGTAGCGCCGTCCTCATTATCTTTGAGAATATGAGTTTTTGAAATTTCCCTTTCAAAAAGCTTTGCCGATACGCTGTACTCATTACCGTCTGCTTTAGTTATTACAATTATATTTTCGTCACCGTCATCATTAATCTTTTCCCAAGGGAAGAAAACGGTGCACAAATTTTTCATATCGTAAACGAAGTCGTGGTTAATTACTTTTAATATCATACTATGCCCTGCTCAAAAAAGGATTATTTTGCCTTTCAAAATCAAGAGTAGACGGACGGTCGTGACCCGGATAAACCGTTTTATTACCGTCAAGAGAAACTATTTTCTTAAGGCTTGTGACAATTTCAAGTGGTGAGCCACCCGGAAAATCAGTCCTGCCACAAGAGCAAAAGAACATTGTGTCACCGGTAAATATTTTATCGTCGCAAACATAGCAAAGTCCACCCTTGGTGTGACCGGGTGTTGCCATAACCTTAATTTCACTTTCGCCGAGAGTTATAACATCACCGTCTTTTGCGATTATATCGGCACTTGTATCATTTTGAACGCCACCACAAAAAGCAGCTAAACTGAGCTTTGATGAAGTAAGCATAGGCTCATCCTCTTTAGAAATTACAACCTTTGCGCCTGTTTTAGCCTTAACTGCCTTTACACCACCGATATGGTCAAAGTGACCGTGAGTTAGCAAAATATATTCAAGGTCAGCACCCTTAATAAAATTCATCATTTTTTCGCTGTCCTCGGTGCAATCGACAAGTGCCGACTTATTGGTTTTTTCATCTGTAATAAGGTAGCAATTATTTTCAATAGCACCAAAGGTAGCCGTTTTAACATTAAGCATTATTTTAATTCCTTACTGTCCAAAATTATAGTTACAGGTCCGTCATTAAGAAGGTCAACTTTCATATCGGCACCGAAAATGCCCATTTTGACATCCTTAACACCTGCTTTTTTAAGTTCGTCTGCCACATATTCGTAAAGGTCATTAGCTTCTTTAGGTGGAGCAGAATTTATAAAACTCGGTCGTCTGCCGTGTGAACAATCGGCACAAAGAGTAAACTGAGATACCAAGAGAATTTCGCCGTCGGTATCAAGAAGTGACAAGTTCATCTTACCGTTTTCGTCCTCAAAAATTCTTAAATACGGTATTTTTTTAACAAGCTTATCTGCGTCTTCCTTTGTGTCGCCGTCCATAACGCCCAAAAGAATCATAAAGCCGTTGTCAATCTTACTTATAAGCTTTCCGTCAACAGTGACCGAAGAATGTTTAACACGCTGAATTACTGCTTTCATAAATTATATTGATGACCTTTCTATATGATATACGCCCTCGATTTTGCGAAGTGATTTTTCAATACTGTCAAGATGCTCTTTAGAATTGACTGTAATAGTCATAGTTGTAAGGCAATTGCCGTCATTAATCGGACGAGCATTGATAGAATGAATTTTAACATGAGAAGTTGCCATACAGGTTGTAATGTCAAGAACCACACCGTCACGGTCAATTGCATAAACATCAATGGTTGAACGAGCGTCAATTTTAACATTGCTGTCCCAATGAGCACCGACCCAGCGTTCACGCTCAGGCGAATTTGCTATATCACGAGGAACATTGACGCAATCTCTTCTGTGAATAGTTAAACCTGTACCACGGTTAATAAATCCGATAATTTCTTCACCCGGAATAGGAGAACAGCACCTTGCCATTTTGATAAGACAGTTGTCAATACCGTCAACGACTACACCCGAGCTGTCCTTTGAGGTTCTCGGTTTATCGATAGAATTAGTTGTAACGGCAGGCTTCGCCTCTTCCTTTTGCACTTTCCAGTTACGGTTATATTCGTCCTTAATACCAGGCATAAGACGAGATATTTGGATACCTCCGTAACCTACGGCAGCATAGAAATCGTCAATATTTGTAAAATGCTGTCTTTCTGCAATTTTAGTTACAAATCTTATATAGTCTTCGCCTTCAAGACGGATGAAATTACGCTTGAGTTCGTGCTCAACTTCTGCCTTACCCTGAACGATATTTTCATCTCGTTTTTCTTTTTTAAACCACGAACGGATTTTACTTCTTGCTTCACCCGTAGTAACGATACCGAGCCAATCACGGGAAGGTCCTTTGCCCTGGGCATTTGAAGTTAAGACTTCAACAATCTCACCTGTTTTAACCTTATAGTCAAGGTGAACTATCTTACCGTTAACTTTTGCACCAACCATTTTATTACCAACAGCAGAGTGAATTGCATATGCAAAGTCGATAACGGTTGCACCCTTTGGAAGACATTTTACATCGCCACGAGGTGTGAAAACAAATACCTGGTCGCTTGAAAGGTCGCCCTTAATAGTTGTTACAAGTTCCTCCGAAGTATCGGTTTCATTGCCATGTTCAATAACACGATGTATCCACTCAAGACGGTTGTCAATATCATCTTTGCCACCCTTACCGAGCTTATATTTCCAGTGAGCGGCGATACCGTATTCAGCAGTACGGTGCATATCCCATGTACGAATTTGAATTTCAAACGGAATACCTGCGTCGGACAAAACGGTAGTATGAAGCGACTGATACATATTAGGCTTAGGCATAGAAATATAATCCTTAAACCTGCCCGGTAAAGGCTTGAACATATCGTGAACTATACCGAGTGCATTATAACAGTCAATCATAGTGTCAACAATAATTCGAACAGCATATATGTCAAAAATCTGTTCAAAATCTTTGCCCTTAATATATACCTTTCTGAATATACCGTGAACAGATTTTACCCTTGAAGTAATTTGTGTATGCTTCATTATAGGGGTAATTTTATCATTGATTTGCCAAGTTATATCTGCAAGGAACTTTTCACCCTGCTCCTTTTTCATAGAAAGATTTTGCTCAATTTCTTTATATGCAATAGGGTCAAGATAGTAAATAGCAAGGTCCTCAAGCTCTTCCTTAATAGGACGAATACCTAAACGGTGAGCAATCGGAGCATATATTTCAAGTACTTCAAGACTCTTTTCTCTTTGCTTATATGGTGGCATATGCTGGAGAGTACGCATATTGTGAAGTCTGTCGCAAAGCTTGATAATGATAACCCTTACATCTTCATTCATAGCGATAAACATTTTTCTTATGTTTTCAGCCTGGACATCTTCCCTTGTTGAAAGTGGAATTTTAGTAAGTTTCGTTACGCCGTCAACAAGAAGTGCAACCTCGTCGCCAAATTCTTTTTTGATATAGTCAAGGTCGTATTCGGTATCCTCAACAACATCGTGAAGAAGAGCACCGATAATACACTCGTTATCCATACCGAGTTTAAAAAGAATCTCGGCCACTGCAACAGGGTGCATAATGTACGGTTCACCCGAGCGCCTGCGTTGATTTTTGTGAGCGTCACGGGCAAGGTCATAAGCCTTTTTTATTCTTTCGCTGTCGTACTGTTTATTCTTTTTTATCTCTTCAAAAAAGGCATCAAAGCCGTCATCATAGTCATCTGTATAAACAGTTTTTTCCTCAGTTTCCAATTATAATCTTCCCTTCAAAACCTTGAGCACATTAGTTTTATCAAGGTCGGTTTTAGTTTTAACTTCATTAACTGTAATTGCATTTGAGCGAGTGATGAGCCCTGCTTCTTCAAAAGCTTCAAGTGCAAAGCAAAGCTGACCGTATGTCACATAAGCAGCAAGTTCAAAATACAAATCGTCAATTTGATATTTATATCCACCGTTTCGTTTCAAATATCTGTAAACAACAGAGCAAATATCCCTTGTAGGATAAAGTTGAGTTTTATTTTTATTACCGAGTAAGAATAACTCATAGTCATTTTTCTCAAGATAATATTTATCAATATCGATTCCGTGCTTTCTGCAGTCGACGATTTGAGTTGACAAATAAGTTTTACCCTTAAACAGATTTTTTGACACCTTAACTGCAAAATCAAGGCTGTCACCGACTTTGTACGGAAATTCGTCAACAGTAGTTTTAAACTTAACCATACGAATATTTTTGCCTTTTTTCACAGCTTCAAGTCTGATATGCTTACCGTCGCCGATAGGCATAACGCTTGCAAGAGTCATATTAAACAGACCGAATATCGGCTGAGAATTTGAAGCTCCGTAAGGCTCCAAAACAGACAAATTATCAACCAAATCAACATTAAGATAAAAAGGTGAAAGCTTGCAGTCGAGCTTAATTGTTTGAAGCGGCATAACAGGATAATTCTTTTTAGCATAATCATTAATAGCTTTCCTGAATGCCGAAATATTCTTTGCTTCCAAGCTCATACCGGCTGCAAGCGGATGGCCACCGAAATGATTAAGAAGTTCACTGCACGACGACAGAGCATCATAGATATTAAAACCTTCAACGCTTCTTGCCGAACCTGTAGCATTGCCCTCGTCATCAATACCGATAACTATTGCCGGCTTGCCGTACTGCTCAACAATATGAGAGGCGTTAATACCTATAACTCCCTTATGATAATTATTTCCTGCTACAACAATAACTCGGTCTTCATTATATGATTTATCCTTTTCGATAATCGACACAATATCCTTTGCGATATTATCTTCAACCTCGTGCCTATGTTCGTTTTCAACATTAAGCTGGCTTGCTCTGAATGTTGCGTCATCCTCATCATCGCTGATTAAAAGTTTCATTGCAATATCGGCGCTGTCCATTCTGCCTGCTGCATTAATTCGTGGGCAAAGCTGAAATGCGACATCATAAGATGAAAAGTTATTATTGTTTGAATTAGCAATTTTTTTAAGTGCAGAAATTCCTATTTTTGAATCTTCGTTAATTAGCTTCAAGCCTTCTTTGACAAGGGTTCTGTTTTCGGACATAAGGCTTACCATATCGCCTATAGTACCTATTGCGACATAGTCGGCAAACATACTTACAAGTTCTTCAATATCACCTGCATAAAGAGCACAGGCAAGTTTAAATGCAACACCTACTCCTGCAAAATCACGAAAGACTAAATCATTTTCTTTCCTGTGTGGATTGATTACTGCTTCGGCTCTCGGAAGCTTATCACCAATTTGGTGGTGGTCGGTAACGATAAGCTGCATACCCTTTGAATAAATATATTCAGCCTCATCAATAGATGCAATACCGTTATCGACAGTAATTATAAGGTCGGTATGATTTTCTTTTATTTTATCGATAGCGTCAAAATTCATACCGTATCCGTCAGTTAAACGGTTAGGTATATAGTAAGTGACATTGCCACCCATAGCCTGTAAAAATGTATAAAGAAGTGCAGTTGCAGTAACGCCGTCGCAGTCATAGTCGCCAAAAACACAAATGCCTTTCCCTTCATCAAGCGCCGTGTTAATTCGTTTAACAGCCTTGTCCATATCCTTAAATGAATATGGAGAAGAAAACCTACTGCTGTCGGACAAAAATTCCGTTGCAGTAAGCTCATTGTCAACACCCCTTGAAACAAGCAGGAAAGCAATAAAGGCATCAATATTA
>JBNMGQ010000028.1:0-19757 GCA_050872345.1 Eubacterium sp.
GTTTATAATCGGTTGACGGCTGACGCCACATTGTATTTTTTCTCTCCCTCAGTCACTATCGTGACAGCTCCCTCGTCAGAGGGAGCCAAGTTCTTGCTTCCCTCTGACGAGGGAAGTGTCAGCTATGCTGACGATAGGAGAGATAGGCGAACGCAGTTCGCCCCTACGGTGGCTTTTCTAATTTAGATAGCCTAAAATGACAAGACTATCGTAGGGGCGACCTGTGGTCGCCTGCCAATCCCTCAGTCGGTAAAACGACAGCTCCCTTTGCAAGGGAGCCTTGACTTACTACGCTAAACTATAATTTAAACTTTCGTAGTAAACCCATATCCCTCTTTTTTTGCTTCATCTATCACCTTACCGAGGATAGATGCGTTTGTGGAGCTTACTGCGTGGAGGAGCATAATTTCGCCGGGGTGAAGATATTTTGTCACCTCGTTATACGCCGTGCTTTCGTCCGTTTGATTTTGTGTGTCCCAATCGGCATAGGCAAAGCTCCAAAAGACTGATTTATAGCCGAGATTTTTAGCAAGTGCAAGTGTGCTTTGGCTAAATTCACCCTTAGGGAAACGGAACAATGTCATATCGTAATTAAAATTTTTCTTGATATATTTGTGGAGAAACATAATTTCCTCGGTCGCAGTATCCTCGTCAACCTCATCCATAGTGAGGTGACGGTAGGTGTGGTTGCCGACAATGTGACCCTCGTCAATCATTCGTTTAATAAGTTTCGGGTTATCCTTTGCAAAATCGTATGTCACAAAGAAAATTGCCTTAACCTTTTTCTCCTTAAGTGTGTCAAGGATAGCAGGAGTAAAGCCGTTTTCGTACCCTTCGTCAAATGTTAAACAAATCGATTTTTTATCGTCAAGAAGAAAACGGGCATTTAGATTTTTATATTGTGAATTGAGCATAACAGGGTCGGTAGGTTGCTGATGATTTTCTGCCCTGCCCGGTCCCCAAACAACTTTGTCGGTACTCAAACCGTCAACGCCCATATTGTCGGCTTTCAATGTGGTATCGGCAATTGAAGTTGTTGTGGTGCTGTTTTGCGTTTCGGTTGTGGCAGTCGTAGTTTTCTCGGTGGTTGTCTGCTTGGTATCATTTTTTGAGCAACCGTAAAAAAGAGCAAAAACAGATATTATTATGATTAAACCTAATAAATATTTTTTCATAAAAAAACCTCCTAACAATATTTTTGTCAGGAGGTAATTTTATATGTTTGGTATTACTCGGTAATTTTCCAGCCGGCTGAAATTATGCCTTCGTCCTTACCGACATGAACAATAATGCTTTCGACTACATCATTATTCTTTTTAGCTGTTGTTATGTAAGCTTTAATTTTAACATCACCGTTTGGCGAATCGTTACTTTCAAGGTTGTGAAGAAGGACATCCTGCTTCTCTCTGATAGTTTTAATAAGATGAGAACGAATGTCAACCTCAGAGCTTTCCTTACATAAGATGGAAATTTTATAAGTGCATTCTTCCCTTTCACGCTTAACATTATTGTAATGATTTTTCTTGTTAACATAATCCGAAAGTGGGTGCAAAACGAGATGAACTATAACGATTGCAACGGCAACAATAATTGCGTAATAAATATTTTCAAGCGTGCACAAAATACCGACTGCAGCAGTAGTCCAAATAGTTGCAGCAGTTGAAAGTCCACTGACCTTTGCACCGTCACGAATGATAAGACCTGCACCGAGGAAACCGATACCACTTACAACCTGTGCAGCAACACGGGTTACATCGATATTATTGCCAAGTGCTATGTACGAAAATGCAGTATAAGCATATGCGCCTACGCAAACAATAACATTTGTAAGTATGCCTGCCTGATGCTTTGTCCACTGACGCTCAAAACCGACAATGAAGCCGAGAAAAATTGCTAATGCAAGTCTGATTGAAAAACCTGAAATTGAAGTTATATCAAGTATTTCCAATTTATTCCACTCCTTCAACAGATTTCATTTTTAAATATGCGTTAATGAAACCGTCAAGGTCGCCGTCCATTACGGCTGTAATGTTACCCATTTCGTAATTAGTTCTGTGGTCCTTAACCATTGTGTACGGCATAAAGACATACGAACGGATTTGGCTGCCCCATGCGATTTCCTTTTGGTCACCCTTAATGTCTTCAATTCTTTCAAGGTTTTCTCTTTCCTTAATTTCAACAAGCTTTGATTTGAGCATACGCATTGCAACCTCACGGTTTTGGTGCTGGCTGCGCTCAATCTGGCACGAAACCACAATGCCTGTAGGAATATGAGTAAGACGAACGGCAGATGAAGTCTTGTTAACTTTCTGGCCACCGGCACCAGACGCACGGTAAACATCCATCTTAATATCCTCGTCACGAATTTCAACATCAACATCGTCATCGATTTCAGGCATAACTTCAACAGAAGCAAATGAAGTGTGACGCCTGCCCGACGAGTCAAACGGCGAAACTCTTACAAGACGGTGAATACCCATTTCGCCCTTAAGGTAACCGTATGCATTTTCACCTTCAACAAGAATTGTAGCACTCTTAATACCTGCAACATCGCCGTCAAGGTAGTCAAGAGTCGACACCTTATAACCGTGGCGCTCGCCCCAACGGTTGTACATTCTAAAGAGCATTTCTGCCCAGTCCTGAGCCTCTGTACCACCTGCACCTGCGTGGAAAGTAAGAAGTGCATTTTTACCGTCAAACTCACCACTCAAAAGAGTTGAAAGAGTAAGTGATTCAAGCTTCTTTTCAATCTCTTCAACAGAAGCAGTACAATCCTCAAGAAGGTCTGCGTCCTCTTCCTCGTTTGCAAGTTCAATCATCACAAGCGCATCTTCAAATTCACTTTTTACATTTTCATATGAAGCAACCTTTGCCTTAAGCGAACCGATTTTTTGCATAACCTTTTGGCTGTTTTCCATATCGTCCCAAAAGTCTGCCTTACTGCTCTCTTCTTCAAGCTCGCCAATTTCCTTTTTCAAGGTGTCAATGGCAAGTGCTTCTTTTAAATTTTTAACTGTTTTTTCAGACTCTAAAAGTCTTAATCTTAATTCTTCGTATTCTACCATAATCTTCTCCGAAAATCTATTTTGCCTGTCTATATATATTATTAATATATTATATACAAAATATTTAATTCTTGTCAAGTTTAAAATAGATTTACAATATTTTAATTAATCTGTTGATTTATTGTGATAATTTGGATATAATAAATTGAATGGGTATCCCCAAAATGAAAGGAAAAAACTATGCCTTCATATGAAAATGAAAAATGCCCCGTATGTGGCGAAAAGTTCAAAGACGGCGACGATATTGTAACCTGCCCTGTTTGCGGTACACCTCATCACAGAGAGTGCTACAACAAAATCGGTCACTGCGCAAATGAAGATAAGCACGCAACGGGCTATGAATTTAAAAAGACAAATGCGTCACCTGTTCAAAAAAGTACAGATGAAGTACAAAAGAATGCGCCAATCGGCACTTATTTTGAGCCAAAAAACGAAAACAGTCAAAATCAGGTTCAAAATCAAAATACAAGCGATACAGAGCCTAAGTCAAACACTAAAAAATGTGTGAACTGTGGCGCAGATATTAACAAAAATGCACCGTTTTGCAACAGATGTGGTGCAAGGCAACCAATGTCAAACGGCTCAAATGTACCACCTGCTCAGCCGTTCACTTCTTCATTCAAAACAGGATATGAAAACAGTGATTTAAAAATTGACGGCGAAAACGCAGAGGATGTTGCAGGGGTTGTCAGGAGCAATGTGCCGAGATTTATTTCAAAATTCACCTCCGGTAAGAAAATCAGCTGGAATTGGGGTGGCTTCATCTTCGGTCCTTACTACCTTTTCTTTAGGAAAATGTACAAGGAAGGTTCGATTTTCCTTGCACTTCAGCTTATTGTAAGCCTTGTGGCACAGGGCATTTACGCTAAGCCGTACGCAAAGCTTATGGATTTCATTACTTCTAATGCAAACGCAATTACTTCAAACGGTTTGAGTGGCAATTTGCTTAACCAGTTTAACAAAATTTACGAGCAGGTTTTGCCTATGCTCATAATAATGACTGTAGCTAATCTTGTTTTCCATTTGATTATCGGGCTTTTCAGCGATAATTTTTACAAAAACAAGGTTATCAAAACTGTAAAAGACATTAACCAAAAGCTTGATGAGGGCAGTATGTTTGAGCAAATGATGCCTCTCGGTGGAAATAATAACATTTCGCAAGACGACCTTAAAAAAATGTATCTTGCAAAAATGGGTGGCACAAGTATTTTCACACCGATTTTAGCATTCTTTGTGCTTGACCTTATCACTTCTATAATTTCCAGACTTTAATGATTAAAAAATATAATTTAGGGGAATAATTATGAAAATAAAAAAAGCCATCATTCCTGCTGCAGGACTCGGTACAAGAGTTTTACCTGCGTCAAAAGCAATTCCTAAGGAAATGCTCAACATTGTTGACAAGCCTGCTATTCAGTACATAGTTGAGGAAGCTTTTAACTCAGGAATTGAGGATGTACTTATCATAACCAACAGGGGCAAAGGTGCTATTGAGGACCATTTCGACCACAGCATTGAGCTTGAGCAAAGGCTTGCAGGTGACGAAAGCAAAAAGGATATTTACGACGATGTAACTGCCTGTTCCAAGTTCGGAAACATTTATTTTATCCGTCAAAAGGAAACAAAAGGTTTGGGTCACGCTGTGCTTTGCGCTAAAAACTTTGTAGGTGACGAGCCTTTCGCAATCCTTTACGGCGACGATGTAATCATATCGGACACTCCTGTTACAAAACAGCTTTGCGACGCTTACGAAAAATACGGCAAAGGTGTTGTCGGCGTTAAGGAAGTGCCTAAAAAGGATGTATCAAAATACTGTTCATTAAAGGTTGATAAGCTTGACGGCAACTGCTACGAATGCACGGATATGATTGAAAAGCCGAAGCCTGAAGAGATTATGTCAAACTTTTCTATCCTCGGCAGAGTTATTATGCCACCTGAAATTTTTGATATTCTTGAAAAGACTCCACTCGGTGTAGGCAATGAACTTCAGCTTACCGACGCTATGAAAACACTTGCGCAAAATCAAGGCGTTATCGCTGTGGATTACGACGGCACACGATACGATATGGGCAATAAATTCGGTATTCTTAAAGCGAATATCGAGGTCGGTTTGAAACACCCTGATACCAAAGACGAACTTAAAGCATTTATTAAAGAAATTAGTAAAGAGTTGTAAATTATAGTTTGCGTCAGATTTTGTATAAAAGAGGTACACTATTAGGCTCCCTTGCAAAGGGAGCTGTCGGTTTACCGACTGAGGGATTGGCAGGCGACCACAGGTCGCCCCCTACGAAAACCTTGTCATTTCAGGCTGTCTAAATTAGAAAAGCCACCGTAGGGGCGAACTGCGTTCGCCCGATATAATCCCTCCGTCACGCAAGCGTGCCACCTCCCTTTACAAGGGAGGCTAAACTATTATTTTACAAATCTACAAAATATTGTAATATTCTATACAAATATTTGCTATATTATATAGGCTGTCCGAAAGTACAGGGCAGCCTATAACAATTTAAAGATAAGAGGAAAAAAGTATGAGTCAATACTATTATAACCCTTTTCCAAATGCTCAAAATGACTATATGAAAGCTCAATTTGAGAAAAATGAAAAAGCAAAAAAGCAAAAAAGCGAGCTTAGAAAGGTAAGCTGTTATCTCGGTGGCGCAGTTATTTTGTACCTTGTGGTGCAAATTTTAATGTCGTTCATTCTTATGAAAACGAATTTGCCGTCGGGTACAACGCTCTACTCACTTTACGAAAGCAACGCTGCGTTCAGCTACGGCGTAAATATTTTGTTTATTTCAATTTTAGCCGTTGCTGTTCCGTTCGGTCTTGTTGCGCTGATTAACAAAAAGAAATACCGAACACCCATAGTTCCTACAAAGCCGTTGAAATTTAACGAAGCGCTTATTTGGATTTGCTTGGGTATGGGTCTTTGTATTATTGCAAATGCAGGCACAAGCTATCTTGTTGCATTTCTTAAAAATGTCGGCGTTACCTTAACTCAGGGCGAAACAGCCACACCGAACTCGATTTTCGACTGCGTGCTTGACATTGTCGGTATAGCAATTGTCCCTGCCATATGCGAAGAATTTGCTATGCGTTGCTGTTCACTCGGTCTTTTGAAAAATTACGGCAAGGCATTCGGCGTTGTAGCAGTAAGCGTAGTTTTCGGTCTGCTTCACGGCAATGTAATCCAGTTCATTTTCGCTTTTCTTGTAGGTCTTGTTTTGGCTTATATCACAATTAAAACCGAAAGCGTTATTCCTGCTATGTGTATTCACGCACTCAACAACGGTATGTCTGCAATAAGCGATACAGTCAATTTCATTGCAGGAAAAGAAGTTAACATCACCGTTGCACTTTTCATCTTTTGGCTTGTAGTCGGCATTGCTGCTGCCATTTACCTTGTAATTAAGCGTAAACTTACATTACCAAAGGACGACAGTGGTTGCGTGCTTACAACCGGTCAAAAAATCAGTGCTTTCCTTTTTCCGGGTATGATTTTACCGTTTATAATCTTAATCATTATGACAGCTACAACTGTTCACATAGGATAAAATATGACTGACGAAGAAATTATGAAAAAAGCCATTGAGCTTGCAAAAATCAGTGGTGACGAGGGCGAAGTACCTGTAGGCGCAGTAGTAACCAAAAACGGTGAAATCGTCGCAACCGGCAGAAACAGACGAGAGCTTGGCAAAAATGCACTTTACCACGCAGAAATCGAAGTTATCGACAATGCCTGCAAAAAGCTTGGTGGTTGGAGGCTTTGGCAATGCGAACTTTATGTTACGCTTGAGCCGTGCCCTATGTGCGCAGGTGCTATTATCAACTCGAGAATTAAGCGTGTAGTTTTCGGCGCTAAAGATAATAAAGCAGGGTCATTCGGCTCGGTTGTCGACTTCAACACTCTGCCGTATAACCACAAGCCTGAAATTACTTCCGGTGTGCTTGAAGATGAATGTTCTTCACTTTTAAGTGACTTTTTCGCAAGGCTTCGTGAAAATCGTGCAAAAAACAAAAATATTGACAAGTGGATAAAATAGTTATATAATCTATCTAAATTAATAAGTCAGGGGTGCTTTGATTTTTCAAGGCTGAGATTATACCCTTCTAACCTGTTTGATAATGCAAGCGTAGGAAGACGGAAGATTTTATAACTTCAGCACCTTTGCGTATTTGCATAGGTGCTTTTTCTTTTGGCTTATTAAAATAAGTAGAAAGGAGAATACTATGGCTAATTCATCAATTAACAAAACAAGAATGCTTTGCGAAACTGCAATTATGATTGCCCTTGCAACTGCACTTTCATATGTTACTATGTTCAGCTTACCTCACGGTGGTTCAATCACTCTTTTCAGTCAGGTACCGATTATCATTATCGGCTATCGTTACGGCGTTAAATGGGGTTGCACAACAGGTATCATCCACGGTGTACTTCAAATGCTTTTGCAAGGTCTCGGCAACTTTGCTTATGTTAAAGGTATCGGCGCTTATCTTGTACTTATCCTTGCTGACTATGTGCTCGCATTTATGTCGCTCGGTCTCGGTGGTGCAATGTTTAAGAAGGTTATTAAAAACCAGACTGTTGCTCTTGCACTCGGTGCATTTGTAGGCTCATTCCTTCGTTTCCTCTGCCACTTCATTTCAGGCGTAACAATTTGGGCTGACTATGCAGACGGCTGGAAAGGTGTTTGGGCATACAGCGCAAGCTATAACGGAAGCTATATGGCTGTTGAAGCTGCTATCTCTGTAGTAGCAGTAGTTGCATTAAGCCTTGTTCTTGACTTTAATAAGGAAAACCTTAAAAAGACAAAGAAGGCTTAAACATATTTAGGCTCCCCTTTTAATGTTATAAAGGGGAGCTGTCAGCTTTGCTGACTGAGGGGATAAAAGGTAACAATCCCTCCGATTGCATTCGCAATCACCTCCCTTTACAAGGGCGGCATAAATTCTGAAAACAACCCCTTTGATTAATTTCAAAGGGGTTTATTTTTTGGAATTTTTTAAGCGTTTAGTCTATCATTAATATTAATGTTGACTTATTCACCTTTATCTAATATTATATAGATATACATTGTACACAAAATATCACAAGTTTAAATATATTTTCTGTACAATTAGCATATTATGTGTAATAAGAGAGGGTACAAAATGGAAAAGGCAAAGAAGAAAACTCACAAAGGGCGCAATGTGCTTATAATCATTTTATGCATTATCGCAGCCATTGCAATAGTTATGACTGTTGCAGGCAATCACCGTTCAAATCCGAACGATGTAAAAACTTACAAAGTCGAAAATCAATACATTCTTGACGACACGGACATTTCGGGTCATCGAAGTGGTGGTGGTATTCAGCCGGAAGAAACTATGAAGGCTTTCAAAAACTGCGCTGAAAATCCTAATTTTGACATTGATGTTTTTGAATTTGACTTGCATATCACAAAAGACAAGCAACTCGTTTTGCTTCACGACGACACACTCGACCGTACTTCGGACAGTGAGGAAGTTTTCGGTGAAGAGGAAGTACGCCCTGAAAACAAGACTTATGAAGAGTTACGACAGCTTAATATGGGCGCAAAATTTGAGGACGAAAACGGCAACAAACCTTACGCCGACCTTAAAGGTGACGAAGTGCCGGATGATTTGAAAATCCTCAGTCTTAACGAAGTTCTCGACTATTTGATTAAGGTTGGTAACTCTCATTACAAGTATATCATTGAGATTAAAAACGGTGAAGACCTCGGCAAAGAAGGTGTAGACATTCTCTACAAAACTCTTGAGGAAAAAGGCATTACCGACAAGGTTGTTTTCGGCACTTTCCACAAGGAAGTCAGCGCATATGTTGACGAAAACTATCCTAAGCTTGCAAGAAGTACATCAATTCCTGAAGTTCTCAACTTCTGGCTTTGCGCTTTGAGAAACGATAAGAACTACGAGCCACCGTGCACCGTTCTTCAAATTCCATTCTGCAAGCCTTATACAAGCCTTGGAATTAATCTCGCAACTGCTCAAATGATTAACTACGCTCATTCTCACGGTATGGCAGTGCAGTATTGGACAGTCAACGACGAGGACGATATGAAGTATCTCCTTGATATGGGCGCAGATTGCATTATGACCGATTATCCGGATAAACTTTATGAGGTAAAAAATAGTTCTGAAAAGTAAATTATATTTATCCGATTAAGGCTCCCTTGTGTAAAGGGAGCTGTCGGTTTACCGACTGAGGGATTGGCAGGCGACCTGTGGTCGCCTTTATAATGTGGCGACAGCCGTCAACCTTTTATCATACAAAATCTGACGCACCACTGTACGACAGATTTTGAAAGGAGGAGCAACGAAGTGAATGAGGGATGAATTTCAAATCATATATTAAAGAAATTCGTCACGAGTGATACGGAGTTTGCGACGACGCAAACTATAATTTACAACAAAAAACCGATGCCGTTTGGCATCGGTTTTTCTTTTTATATTCAATTTAGAACAAACCTGTTTGTTCAATCTTCTTTTCAAAGAAGCGCATAGGCTTACGGAAGATGTATCTGAAGAGAGTACCGATAAGGATACCGATTGCGAAGTAAACAAAGAGTTTACCGAGGCAAATCCAGTAGTTATTGCCGTAAGTACCACATACACATTCTCTGAGTGCGTCGATAACGAAAGTATAAGGAAGGTAAGGATTAATAGTTCTGAAGAACTGAGGAGTAACATCGATTGGGAATGTACCGCCACAGCCACCAAGCTGAACTACGAGCAAGATAACGGCAACTGCCTTACCAATATCGCCCCAGGCAGCAACGAGTGAGTAAATAAATACTGTAAATACAAATGATGCGCACAAGCCTGCAAAGATAAACATTACAGGGTGATAGCACTGTATCTTAAGGAAGTAAAGGTCACCAAGGCAAATGATAAGACCCTGAACAAGACTGATAGTTATGAAAATAAGCATTCTGCCGAAATATTCTTCTCTCGGTTTTATTTTGCCGATTTCACTTTTATGCGACACATTCGGCTTAATAAGAGCAACAAGAATGATTGCACCTACCCAAAGAGCAAGCGTGCTGTAGAACGGTGCCATAGCCGAGCCGTAATTGTCAAGACCGTAAACCTTATCGGTTTCAACTTTTACAGGGCAAGCAAGAAATTCGCCGAGTTCGTCCGAGTTACCGTCGCTGAGGTTGGTGAGTGTATTCACAATTTCGCTGTCGCTCAAGCCACTAATCTTTTTAGCCAAATTATCAAGCTGAGTAGAACAGTTTGAAATAAGTGTACGAAGTGTTGTTAAAAGGTCGTCGCCGGATTTAACAGATGCGTTGAGTGATTTAACAAGTGCGTTCATTTGAGGCGTTTGCTTTTCGAGTGTTGTAAGCATATTTGACACATCAAAAAGAACATCCAAAAGGCTGTCAACCGTATTGTCAAGCGAAGGCTTAACATTGTTTGTGTACTTTGTACTTACAGAGCCGAGAGTTGTTGCAACATCGGCAATCTTTTCTGCAACCTTGCTTACATCCTTTGACACATTTGAATTAAGCACGGCGTTAAGCTCATTTTCAATATCGCCAAGCTTACTGTCAACCTTTTTAAGAGTGGTTACTATAAGCTTAATACTGTCAAGCGACTTAGGAAGCTTGTTGTTAACTGTTGTAAGAGTTTCACAAACTTTTTGAAGTTCACTTCTCGACTGTGTAATATGGTTGAGTGCCTTATTAATTTCAACTACGCTTTTTTCGGTTGTAGTGTCGTTGATTTTACTGAGTGCGTCGGAAGTAGAATTAAGCTTTGCAATGCTTTGACCCAAAACATCCGACACCGAAGAAGTGATTGTGTCAACCGAAGTTTCGGCAACCTTAATAGCGTCCTGCGTACTTTCTACAGCGCCCTGAGTATCACTGAGCAAGCTGTTTAAGTCAAGGTCGGAAAGTGACTTGTTAAGGTCATCGGCAACCTGAATAATACCCTCAAATCCTTCAAGAGTGCTGTCAACAGACTTAACTGCCGACTGCGCAGAATTAATTTGATTTTCAAGAGTTTGGAAAACATCGGTTCCGTTCTTTTTGCCCTCTTCAATTACTGTTCCGAGCATTTTGTTAACAAGGTTGATTACTGTTGTAACAAACGATTCGTTAACTTCTGTTTGAACTGTTTGAACTACCTTATCGGTAATTTTGGTAGCGATAGCATTTTTCTTTTCATTTGCGTAATAAGTAATTTGTGGTTGCTTAAAGTTTTTAGTCATAATACTTGCAAGCGATTTACTGAAGCCCTTTGGTATTTCAATGCCTGCGTAGTAATCTCCGGCTTTGATACCGTTCATAGCTCTTTCTTTTGAAACGAACTGCCAGTCAATCATATCGTTGGCTTTCAAATTACTTTTGATTTGGTCGCCTACATTAATTTCAATGCCCTTGTATTCGTAACCTTCATCGGCAATAATTACGGCAACCTTCATATTGCCCGTACTTGCAGGGCCGTATGGGTCCCAGTTGGCATAAATATTAAACCAAGCATAAAGTGACGGCAAAACGGCAACACCGACAGCAAGTATAATCGCCATTGAGTTAGTAAATATTTTCTTTAAATCACGCTTATATATCTTAAAAATATTTTTCATCACTTGTCGCCTCCGTTACTTTTCTTGTTATTTTTCTTTTTCTGTTTTTCTTCTTTTTTCAGCCTTTTCTTTTCGGCCTTTTTCTCTTTTTTTATCTGCTGTTCTTTTTCAAATTCGTCCTCTTCCTCGTCCTCTTCTTCGTCATCGTCAGAGAAAATCGAGTATTCACCGAACTCAATTTGATTATCGTCCTCAAGATAAGGAATTACTTTCGACTTTACAAGATACTTCGCATAATCGGTAATCAAAAAGATATTGACAAAAACGAATATTAAAATTATCCAAAGCACAAGCCAAAACGCTTTGCTTGCACCGTTTGAGCACGCTATCAAACCTGCCACGGTAAAAACGATAAAAAATACGGCGCAAATAATTTTTGCAATTTCAAGAAACTTACAGCCTCTGTTGTAGTGCTTAATAATCAGACTTCTCAGAAGCTTATATTTAATTACTATATTTTCTTCGTTCTCTTCAAAAAGGAACTCTTCTTCCTTCTGAAATTCGTCCATACAAACTTCCCTTTCTAAATTATTACACTTAGTATATCATATTAATACTATTTGTCAACAGTTGTTATTATCTTATTCATTATTTTTGTATATTTGTATAAATTAGAATTATAATTGCGCCCAAAATTAGTAAAAATTAAGGGTTTTGATGGTGAATTTTCTTCATAATCGGTTGACCTTATTGAGCCTCCTTTGAAAAGGGAGGTGAGTGAATTTCACGAAGTGAAAGAGACCGTTACTCCAAATCTCTGATTTGGGAGAAACAGTCCGGTGGACTGTTTCGTAGTAACTTGGTTAAGATGTGACGGAGGGATTATCGGGCGAACACAGTTCGCCCCTACGGTGGTTTTTCTAATATAAATAGTCTAAAATGACAAGATTTTCGTAGGGGCGACCTGTGGTCGCCTGCCAATCCCTCAGTCGGTAAACCGACAGCTCCTTTTGCAAGGGAGCCTATATTCGTGTCAAACTACGCTAAATTATAATTTACTTTGCAACCTTGCCGTTTAGCATATATCCACCGGCGTTACGATATGTTTGGCAGAAGTACATCCAGCTTCCACTGTCCTCATAATTACCGGTTTCCATAAGGTACCATTTGCCGTCGATTTTCATTTCGCACCAGTAATGGCTCCATTTATTTTTAGGTGTTCCTCGCCAGCCCTGAACTATTCTTGCTTCATAGCCAAGGTAAGTGAGCATCATCGCATAAGCGCCGTTATACTGAAGGCACTGACCTGCTTTTTTATTAAATATTGCGTCAACATAAGTGCATCCTGCAATTTTATTGTAGTCCTTACCCTTTGCATAGTGAACATTTTTGTTAATCCATTCAAGAGTATACTGAGCCTTTTGCATATCGCTCCAACCCTTTTTAAAATGCTTTTTTGCAAATTTTTGAAGCGTCTTTTTGTCCTTTTTGCTTAAAGAGGAAGTCCAAGCAGTCTTACTCTTTTTAACTCTTGTGTTGATAACCTTAACGGTGTTCTTTTTCTTTTTAAGCTTTTTAACGGCACGAAATCTTGCTTCGCCGTTATCGGAATAAGCAGGGTAAGAAGTTGTTACACATTCACCGTTTCTTATCGCCTTAATATAATATGTATAATCATATTTAAAGTTGTCAACGCCTTTAACGGTATACGAACTCGTCGAGCCACTTACAACTGCAATACGATTTTCTTTTCCTTTAAAGTATTGCCAAATTTCGTAGCTGTCAAAGCCGGAATACTTTTTCCACTTTATCTTTTCACTCTTAGTTTTGGTTGTAAGGACAGGCTCTTCCATTTGGATTTCTTCATATTGAGCGTTCGACTCGTCGAAGTCATAATACTCAACTCCGTTAATAACGCTGTAGCCTATTACAACAAAATAATACTTATCAGGATTTGACGAAATAGGATAAGTATACGAGTAATCTTCGTCTTGGTAAGAATATTTTGCAGGAACATTTGCAATGCACTGATAGTCAGTACCGGCTCTTTTTAAAAAGATTTTATAACCGTCATAACCTGTCTGACTGCTTTCGTTATAATCACTCCACTCAAAAATCATTGCCGATTTTTCACTGCTGTAGTAACCGTAAAACCAAACACTGCCACTGTTATATTTGATATAAGGCACTGCATTTGACGGATTTGACTCGATGCAAGAGTAGTTGCCGTTGTCGTCATAGTAGCCGTAAACAGCCGTTACATAATAGCTGAAGCTACCCTTATCCGACGGAAGGTAAAACACATTGCCGTATCTTCTTTCGCAGAAAGTATAGTTTTGGTTGTCGGTACTTTTGTAAACATTATAGTAATATCCACCGTTGCTTTGATTCTCGACTTCATTCCAAGTCAAATAATCTTCGCCGTATTCGTCCTTGCTCACGATTAAACCTGTAGGCGCAACAATACCACCGTCAGCAAAAGCTGACAGTGGTAATGAAGTAATAACAAGTAAAATGCAAACGAATAATGAAACAGAATTAATAAAAACTTTTTTCATTTTTGCACTCCGTATATTAAAAATCAAACATTAATTTCAACATCAATACCAAGAAGGTCCTTTTCTTTGTCAAGAATAGGCTTGATAACTTCATTTAAGAAATCTGCTGTTTGCTCAGGTGCTCTGCCGACAAAGTTAGCAGGCTTGAGAATAGCTAAAATTTCTTCCTTAGTAGTCATAAACGCAGGGTCGGCTGCAATACGGTCAACAAGGTCGTTTTTGCCACCTTCAACCTTAACAACAGCACCTGCTGCCATTGAATGCTGACGAATCTTTTCGTGAAGTTCCTGCCTGTCGCCACCCTTCTTTACAGCGTCCATCATAATATTTTCAGTCGCCATAAACGGAAGCTCGCTCATAAGTCTTGCTTCGATAACCTTAGGGTAAACAACAAGACCCGAAGTAACATTGATATACAAATCAAGTATACCGTCTGTTGCAAGGAAAGCTTCGGCAACAGATACTCTCTTGTTTGCAGAGTCGTCAAGTGTTCTTTCAAACCACTGAGCAGACGCTGTCCAAGCAGGGTTCAAAGCATCAATCATAACATAACGGGAAAGTGAAGCAATTCTTTCACTTCTCATAGGATTACGCTTGTAAGCCATAGCAGATGAACCGATGTGGTTCTTTTCAAACGGCTCTTCGATTTCCTTAAGGTTTTGAAGAAGTCTTAAGTCGTTTGAGAATTTGCAACAAGACTGAGCAATAAGACCGAGGCAGTTGCAAACAATTGTATCAAGCTTTCTTGCATAAGTTTGACCACTTACAGGGAAGCAAGATTTAAAGTTCATCTTCTCTGCAATTTTACGGTCAAGCTCCTTGCACTTTTCATGGTCGCCGTCGAAAAGTTCAAGGAAAGAAGCCTGTGTACCGGTTGTACCCTTAGAGCCGAGGAGCATAAGAGAGTCGATAACATGGCAAATCTCTTCATAGTCCATTACAAGGTCCATAAGCCAAAGGGTAGCACGCTTACCTACGGTAGTAGGTTGAGCAGGCTGAAAATGTGTAAAGCCGAGGCAAGGCATATCCTTGTATTCATCTGCAAACTTAGCAACGCTTGCGATAGCGTTAACAAGCTTCTTTTTGATAAGATAAAGTGCTTCACGCATTGTGATGACATCTGTGTTGTCGCCTACATAACAGCTTGTGGCACCGAGGTGAATAATAGGTTTAGCCTTTGGGCACTGCTCACCGTAAGCGTGAACATGGCTCATAACATCGTGTCTGAATTTCTTTTCATATTCTTTGGCAACATCATAGTTGATATTGTCGGCATTAGCCTTAAGCTCGTCAATCTGCTCCTGAGTAATATCAAGACCGAGTTCTTTTTCTGCCTCTGCAAGAGCAATCCAAAGCTTTCTCCAAGTTTTAAACTTGAAGTCAGGTGAATAGATATACTGCATTTCCTTTGATGCATAACGAGCATTAAAAGGTGAATTATATGTATCGTTTGGCATTAGTTAAGTCCTACTCTCTTCATCATTTCTGCATATGCGTCTTCAACACCGCCGAGGTCACGACGGAAACGGTCCTTGTCAAGCTTTTCGTGAGTCTTGCTGTCCCAGAAACGGCAGGTATCAGGGCTGATTTCGTCAGCGAGAACGATAGTACCGTCGCTTGTCTTACCAAATTCAAGCTTGAAGTCGATAAGTTCAACACCGATTGAAAGGAAATATTCTTTTAAAACATCATTAACTTTGAAAGCATACTTTTTGATTGTGTCAATATCTTCCTGAGTTGCAAAGCCACAGGAAACTGCGTGATAACCGTTGATAAGTGGGTCACCGAGTTCGTCGTCCTTGTATGAAAATTCGATAGAAGGGCAAACAAAATCCATACCCTCTTCAAGACCGAGTCTTTTGCAGATAGAACCTGCTGCACGGTTACGAATGATAACTTCAAGAGGAACGATTTTAACTTTCTTTACTGCTGTTTCTCTGTCTGAAAGTTCCTCAACAAAGTGAGTAGGAACGCCACTCTTTTCAAGAAGTTGCATAAGATAGTTAGACATCTTGTTGTTAACAACACCCTTACCGACGATTGTACCTTTTTTCAAACCGTTGAATGCAGTAGCGTCGTCCTTATAGTCAACAATAACGATTTCAGGGTCGTCAGTTGCCCAAACCTTTTTTGCTTTGCCTTCATAAAGCTGTTCAGTCTTTTCCATAATGATATATCTCCTTTATTTTAAAATAAAAATTTGCAATGCTTTTAGATTATTGCTTAATAATCTCTCAGTCAGCATAGCTGACAGCTCCCTTTACAAGGGAGCCAAAAATATTTATTTCTTGTATGCTTTCTTAATTCTTTCGATAGCTTCTACAGTCTTTTCGTCGTTGCCGAAAGAAGTTAAACGGAAATAGCCTTCACCTGCAGGGCCGAAACCTGAACCCGGTGTACCTACTACCTGACATTTTTCAAGAAGCTCGTCGAAAAATTCCCAAGAAGTGTAACCTTCAGGAACTCTGAGCCATACATAAGGTGAATTTACACCACCGTAACATTCAAAGCCTGCGTCGCAAAGACCGTCGTAAATAACTCTTGCGTTCTTCTGATAATAAGCAAGTGTTTCCTTAATCTGCTTTTGGCCTTCTTCTGTATAGATAGCTTCGGCAGCTCTTTGAGTAATGTATGAAACACCGTTAAACTTGGTAGCCTGTCTTCTTGCCCAAAGTGGGTTAAGGCTTGTACCGTTGAATACAAGTTCCTTAGGTACTACAGTATAGCCACAACGCATACCTGTAAAGCCTGCTGTCTTTGAGAATGAACGAAGCTCGATAGCGCAGGTCTTTGCACCCTTGATTTCATAAATTGACTTTGGAATATCGTCCTCAACTACAAATGCTTCATAAGCCGAGTCGAAAAGGATAAGTGAATGATGCTCGTTAGCAAAATCAACCCACTTCTTAAGTTGCTCTTTAGTAGCAACCATACCGGTTGGGTTGTTAGGGAAGCAAAGATAAATTACATCAGGAATTTCCGTAGGAATGTCAGGTGTAAAGTTATTCTCTGCTGTGCAAGGCATATAGATAATGTTTGACCAAAGACCGTTTTCGTCCTTGTCGCCACTTCTGCCTGCCATAACATTTGTGTCAACATAAACAGGATAAACAGGGTCGCAGATAGCAACCTTATTGTCAACGCTGAAAATGTCGCCGATATTACCACAGTCACTCTTAGCGCCGTCTGAAAGGAAAATTTCGTCCTTAGCAATGTCAATGCCACGGTCGGTATAATCGTGCTTTTGAATAGCGTCAAGAATGAAGTCATAGCCGTACTCAGGTGGATAACCCCTGAATGTTTCCTCATTTGCCATTTCGTCAACAGCCTTGTGCATAGCTTCGATAACAGCAGGAGCAAGTGGCTTTGTAACATCACCGATTGAAAGACGGATAACATCAGCTTCAGGGTGAGCAGCCTGATACTCTCTCTGCTTCTTAGCTACGGTTGAGAAAAGATAACTTGACTCAATCTTCAAAAAGTTTTCATTAATCTTCATTATATTTTAAACCTCCATTTATTGTGAAATTATATATTAACTGTACCACTATATCGGGCGAACACTGTTCGCCCCTACGGTACTTTTAAATTGGGTTAAAACTTACTCAAATCAACCTCGCCGGTAAATACTTCCTTTGCCGGACCGGTCATAAATATACTGTCGTTTTCGTCACCACTCCAGCTTATATCAAGGTCGCCACCCAAAAGGTGAATGGAAACATCGTTATCGCAAAGACCGAGTGTAATACCTGCCACGGCAGTAGCGCAAGAGCCGGTACCACACGCAAGTGTTTCGCCCGAGCCACGCTCGTAAACACGCATTTCAATATTGTGCCTGTCAATAACCTTTGCAAATTCGGCGTTGACTCTGTCAGGGAAAAGCGAAGTATTGCTTTCGCAAGCCTTACCGTATTTTTCAAGGTCAAAATCCTTAGGATGCTCGTCAATGAACATAACAGCATGAGGATTGCCCATTGAAACGCAGGTCATTTTAAATTCTCTGTCACAAATCTTAATCGGCTCGTCAATTGCTTTTTCCTTATCAACATTAACAGGAATTTGAGAGGACGAAAGCGACGGCTTACCCATATCAACCTTGGCGCTTACTACCTCGCCGTTTTCAACATTAACATCAATATATTTAACTGCGCCCATAGACTCAATTGTGAATGAAGTTTTATCCGTAAGCTTATGGTCAAAGCAATATTTTGCAACGCACCTGATACCGTTGCCACACATAGCACCTCTTGAGCCGTCGGCATTGTACATAACCATTTCAAAATCGGCTTTAGTGCCCTTTTTAATCAAAATCACACCGTCGCCACCGATACCGAAATGACGGTCGGACAAAATAATTGCAGCCTTTTCCTCATTTTCGACAAATTCTTCGGTGCAGTCAATGTATATATAGTCATTGCCACAACCGTGCATTTTTGTAAATTTCATAAAATCATTCCATTTCAAAAAATATATCACATAAAGTCGTTTATAATTTCCTGCGCAAGCTCGGCTATTTTCTTACCTCTGTTCATACTTTCACGCTGAAGGTACTTGTGAGCCTGAACCTCGGAAAAGCCGTTGACCTCCCTAAGTATCAGCTTCGCCTTTGAGATAAGGTCGCCGTCACCATCTTTACGCCGTGTAAAGCTTGACACACTGTTGCAAAGAACACCGACCGTGTTCAAAAACTCCTGCCTGTCAACCGGCAAAGGTAAATAAATAAGATTGCTCCTAAAGCTTTCTGTGTCGCCACGGGTAAGTGCAACAATATCAAAATCAGGAGGAAGATGCTCGGCAATATTACCTGCCGTCATATCCCTTAAACTTTCGGCGCAGACAATTACGCCTTCGTTCATATCCTGCGCAATACTTAAAACGCTTGCACCGGTTGCGCAAACATATGTAACATTAAAACCTTCACTCTCAAGCAGAGAGCGCAATTTGAGCGCAGTATCCTTAGACGGATATGCAACCAGAATATCACGCATATTCTCCACCTCATTTTGCCAAGACTTTAATATAAGCATTATAACATATATAATACTTATTATACAATAGTTAACACTAACTTTTATTGTACAAAATAGCCGTATTATCACAGTATATTTATTGTTTATTTAGTATATGATTACAAAAATAAATTCTATACATTTCTAACACTTTACACAGATTTTAGAAATATTTAACTTTTTTTTGTAACAAAGTAGACAAAAACAACTTGATTATTTAATGTAAAGGTGATATTATATGAATATATTATAGGTATAATAGCACCAAAATATATTTTTGAGTGCTTTTTCAAGACTGAAAAGGAGATGAAGTTTTGGCTAAATTAGACAAAGATTACGAATTTCCGCTTTATATTTTCCACCAAGGAAAAAATTATAAGGCATATGAATTTTTCGGCTGTCATAAAATTAAGGGAGATACCTTTGCTTTTCGTGTTTGGGCACCTCACGCAAAAAGTGTTTCGGTTTCAGGTGATTTCAACGGCTGGGACAACGAAGCAAATGTTATGGAGGAAATCAGCGACGGCATATATGAAGCAAAGATTGACAATGTAAACATTTATGA
>JBNMGQ010000029.1:0-19576 GCA_050872345.1 Eubacterium sp.
ATCGGCAGAATCAAAGTTATGCTCATCTACAGTAAACTTGAGTTGTGGCTGAGTTTGAGCATTGTAATACTTAACGCCGTTAATTTCCTGAACTGCATTGTTATAGCTTGAGGTAATTACAGGTGCAGTCTTATCAATTGTAAACTTATCAAAAGAATATGAGCCGGTATTACCTGACTTATCTGTATATGAAATATTAACAGTATAATCGCCTTCATCGGTCACTTTGAAAGTACCGAGCCAGTTATCGGTATTGTTTACTCTTGCCCAATCATTAACTTCATAAGTTTTAACTGTTTGATTACCGTTATCGTCGATGATAGTGGCAGAAATATTAATATCCTTTTCGCCAAACTCACCGTCCATAAAGTTTTCTTCGTTTACATTAACTTTTACGGTTACATCGTTGTCAAAATATGAAATACCGTTCTTTTCATTTGTAGGAGCATTTGCAAGTTCAGCGGAAAGTACAGGATTTTCAGTATCAACAACTGCTGTTTGAGGTGTAGTATCACCTGCAGATTCGTTACCTGCGTTATCTACAGCTGTTGCTGTAACCTGACCTCTGAACTGAGCCGGAATTTCAAATTCTGCTTCAAACAATGAACTGTCATTATCGTTTGCCTTTGCAACAATACTGCTTGAGTTGCCTTGGTTTGCAGTATTAACAGTATCTGTTACAAAATAATTATAGTTAAAATATTTAACACCTGAAAGATTATCATTACCCTTCAATATAACCTTACAAGGTAATAAGTCGTTAAAGAATCCAAATGTAATATTATTAATAACTTTGTATAATGCGTTGTCAAGGTCATAAGAAACGCTTACAGTAGGTTTTGTTGTATCAGACTTAATGTCATTTACAGTTACTACAGCTGAAGGAGAATCAGCCAAATCCTGTCTAATATAGAATTTGATTTGATTTTCTGCTGAATCTGCCAAATCGAAATCTAATGAAGTGGTATAATTTGCCATTAACAACTCAGGAGTTTTGCAAATTTTATAACCGTCAATTGCACTTACTGTCAATTTGCCATTGTACCAGCCGTTTTCATTAGGTGTTGAAACGGTATAAGTATCAGCACTTCCGTTTTCCTGATAAACAGAAACAGTATATTGCGCTGTTTCTTCTTTATAGCAATCATCTGTTGCAATAACAGCTTTAATCACTGCCTGACCTGAAGTTTTACCGTTTGCGAAAGTAATTTCACCTGTGTTTGAAACATTCTCTACTATTTCATTTTCGTTTGAAACAATTGAATATTCAACCAAACCTGTTGACTCAACACCGTTTAATACATTAGTGTAAACAGTTTTTGTACCATAGCTGACTTTTACATCAGTTTGAGCAAACTCAGGTGTATAATCTGCTTTTAATACTGTAAATGTATAAGTAAGTGTTTGAGCGTTGAAATTATTGTCACCGTCAAAGCTTGCAGTAACAGTATATGTACCTGCCTTAGTAACAGAAACAACACCGTTTGTATCAATTGTTGCACCACCGTCAACAGCGTAAGAAGCTTCACCGGTGAAAAGTGTATTTTTCTTTAATTCTGTTTCAACCTTCAAATCTTTTGAATATGAAACAGTATCATTTTCAAGGTTACTTGAAAGGCTTTCAAACGGATTAATCTTGTTAATCGCAGCAGTAAGTTCAATACTGTTTTGACCGTTAATTTTATAATTTGAAGTTTTAAGAGTGAAATTGTATGTGCCGGCTTCGGTAAATGAAAGAGCATTTGAGTTCATATCATAACTGTGACCGTTATATGTAATAACAATATCCTCTTTAAGGTCATTAACATCCTGCTCATCGCCTTCAAATGTGAGAACCGGATGACTTTGACCGTCATAATTTACATTACACTGATTAATTGAAACACCGTTAATATCTTTAGGGTTAACAGTTACCTGAGCCTGAGTTTCAAAATCCAAATGATTTTCTCTCTCGACTTTTACATAAACGGTTTCATTAACTACATCTTTAACTGTAGGCATTACATCGGTATAATCTGAAGCGTCACCGACTTTATATGAAACCTTGTCACCTGCCAAAGTGTTTTCAACAGTTACAGCGTTATGAGTTCGCTTGTCATACTGACCGTTATAGCCGGTAACGGTAACATCGGTAATAGGTGCACCGTTTACCGTAAGTTTAACTTTTACAGTTTGCTTTTCATAAAGGTCAGTGTCATTAGGTGTAAATTCTACCTCATATTCGGTATTTTCACTGTCTGCTACAGTCGGAACAACAGTATTATCAACCCAAGAGAAAGTACCTTCAATTTCAGTAGAATTAACTGTTGCAGTACCTGTAATTGTACTGTCGTTAAGCGAAGAGCCATAAGTAATTGCAGTAGCTTTTACATCGCTTAAAACAGGTGTTGCCTTACTTACAGAAGAAATCTTATAAGTAATATCGTCAGCTGCATATAAAACGCCATCCTTACTTGAAGGCTTAATGCTTGCTGTAATAACAACCTCTGAAGAAGTTGGCTTTAACGCTGTAACAACACCGTTATCGCTAACACTAACAGATTCCTCATCACTTGATTTATAAGTGATTTTACCGTCGTTATTTGTACTTTTTGCAACATTAGTGTAGGTGTCACCTACATTAAGTTTTTTGTCAGATACATTTTCAAATTCAAATGTATCATCTTCAACTGCATAGACATAACCTCTGCCGTCACATCTTTTGCAGTCGCCTGTGCCACCACATTCACTGCAGGTTTCGCTGTTTTCATCAACGCCACTGCCATTACATGCTTGGCACTTCTTGTCACCGTTGCATTTCGGACAATCAATTTTTATTGCCTTGCCGGTACCGTTACAGGTTGTGCAATTTTCTTCAACTTCACCGGTTGCACTGCAATTATCACAGTCTACAACTTTAGTGCCGTTACAAGTTGCACAAGCGTCGCCGAGTTCGTCAACACCTGTACCGTTGCAATCAGGACAGGTAACGGTTTTACTGCCGTTACAAACAGAACAAGTTACTTTAACCTTACCGTTTGTACAATCAGGGCATATATTTTTGCTGTCGGCAAAAACGCTGTAGCCCGGAATTGTGGTAAACACAAGTAAAGCTGCAAGTAATACAGCCAAAATTTTACGGCTGAACTTAAACTTTTCCATTTTACTTCTCCTCTGCTTTCAAAATTAATTTATTAAAACATTTACCATTCAAAACGCAATGCATTTCAAATGAAAAAATACAAACTGCAATTGCAACCGAACCGATTGCCAAAGCCGTTTTTGAAATAACAACAACTAATGAAAGTATTAATGAAATCACAAATAATATATCAAAAATCATTGCTATTTTGTTTTTAAAAAATGATATTAAGCCCATTTTTCCTTTTAGTTCCTTATTGTCTTTACCGAGCAAAACATCCAAAACGATGCCTGCGATTAATCCAATCCAAAAGACTGTCGAAACAATAACAGACATTATCATTTTTGCTTTTCCTTCGTCGTATGAACAAATAGGAGACAAACAAATCATCAGTGATGAAATTGCAAAAGAAATTACTTGTGCCAATATCATTTTTTTACTCTTTGCCAATTCATTCACCTCCCTTGATTATCTCTGCTGATTCAAAGAATTGAATATCTTCTTCAACCTCAAACTTGCCTGTAGGCTTTTGAGTCTGCTGTTGAGTTTGAACATTATTTGGAATTTCAGTTTCGCCGTTTCCTATAACTGTTGTGGCTTCGGATTCGGCAGAAAGAACAGCTGTTTCATTAGCTTGTGAAGATGCCAAAACGGTTGTCGTTTCGGAAAGGACTGAAGTTGCATTAAGCTCATCAGTTGAAACACTTGCATAATTAATGTCGGTAGGTTTTCTTACATTACCACCGTTATCAATTTCATCAGTAATCTTACCTCGCTCTAAATTAACAGCGCTTGATTTGTACCTTTTTTCACCCGATTTAAGGTTTTGTTCACGAGCCTTTTCAATAGTTTTTCTTGAAGACCTACCCGTTAAATCATTAACGACTTTAACAATGTTAAAGTTGAAAAACAAAACCACGCTCAATATCAAAAACACACCGGCAAGAACGGCACCGATATAAAACAAATACATATATACGCTCATATCGTTAACCTCCTATTTTTTCATATTCTTGACCGATTATTTTAGTAACTGAATCAATCTTATCAAGCATTGACTGCTTATTTGAATTAATCAAATCTGTTGACGGATTTATATCTTCAACCGTTGTTTTAAGTGGACCGATAAATTCATCAATCATTTGTGCCTTTGTTATTGAGTTATTTGCAATAATTTCTTTCTTATAAGAATCAAGTTCCAAGAATATTTCATTACAAAGAACTATTTTTAACTGTGGGTCAGAAATCTGTTTTGATATATCTGCAAGCTGTTTTAGGCTTGTCCACAACTTTTTATACGCTTTTGACAAATCATCTTCACCGGAAAGTGAATTTACGGAAGCTTTAACATTTGAATAAGCATTGATATTGTTTTTACATTCATTTACCTGAGAACAAACAAAAGCAATTTGGAAATTTTGGAATGGAATGTCGGCATTGTCACCTATTGTTACGGTATATTCCTTACCGTCAACAATAATTTTATATGTGTCGCCGTCCTTGATTTTGCTTATATCCATATCACTGAAATTTTCAGGCAGGATTTTTTCAAACCAAGTATATGCTTTTGAGCTTCTCGACTTTTCAGTCTTGTAATACTCCCAGTAATTGTATCCGACATTGTAGCAAACATTAATGTAATCTTTAATACTGCTTTCGGCAAGTTGATAAAGTGGATGCATAACTTCTCCGTTATTCGAGGTGTCCTCCAAATCCAAAAATTTATCAAATAAATCTGCCGTATCTTGGTCGGTAATTTCACCGTTTTTAGTAACGCTGTCGATTGACTCCAAATACGCTTTACTGTTTTGTGGAACTATTCGCATAGCTGCGATATAATCACCACTTGACACATATTGATTATATCTAACTTCAACCTGACGGGTATTTTGAACATATCCAAATGCCGAAACGCCGGCACATATTATTGTCAAAACCAACATACAGATAAAAGCTGCCAATTTATTTTTCTGTTTTTTTCTGTATAAATCATCAATCTCACGATAGTGCTCAAGGTCATACATAAGTTCTGTACAGTCTTGATACCTGTCAGACGGATTAGGCTTAGTACATTTTAAAATAATTTTTTCAAGACCACCCGAAAGCGCAGGATTGATATTTCTTATAGGCTCAATAACATAAGGCTCTTCTGCCGGATTATGACCGGTTACCAAATGATAAAGAGTTGCACCGAAGCAATAAATATCCGTTCTGTTATCAGCCCTTGCGCCGTCGCCGAATTGCTCAGGAGCTGCATAGCCTCTTGTACCCAAGCTGATTGTATTAGCTACATCCTTTACCTCTGCCTCTCTTGCAGTACCAAAGTCAATAAGTGTAACATTACCGTCAGGCTTAAGCATTATATTTGCCGGTTTCAAATCACGATAAATGATTACCGGATTTCTCGTATGCAAATAATTGAGCACATCGCAAATTTGCTTACCCCACTCTACAACCTTTTCCTGTGGCTGAGCACCAAATTCATTAACTATATCGCCCAAGTCATTACCTTCAATATAGTCCATAACTACAAGGTATGTATCATTTGTTTCAATGACATCAACGATAGTAGGTAAGTTTGGATGATCCAACTTTTTTAACATTTCCGTTTCGGCTATAAGTGAGTTCTTTTTAACTTCAAGGTTTTCTTCACCTTGTTTGAGCACCTCTTTGATAGCCCACGATTTATTAGCCTTTTCATTACGAGCAAGATAAACTGTGCTCATACCACCTGAACCGACAACATCAAGTACCCTATATTTATTGTCGACAAGCGAACCTATTTCAAGCATCTGTTTTTCCTCCTCTAATTAACAGCAACAAGCACGGCTGTAATATTATCTGTTTCACCTCGTTGCTTATTAGTTTCAATAAGTTCGATAAGTGATGCATTCATCGAGTCTTTATCATAAGCAACATTGCAATTAAGCTTTTGATATATTTCCTGTGGTGAAATCTCGTGTCTGAAGCCGTCACTGCATAATAAATACAAGCCTTTTTGAGCAGGAACGCCGTAATAAAAATCAGGATTGACAACCTTTGAAGAGCCGACACATTGAAGAAGAACGCTTCTTCTCGGGTCGGTTTCAATTTGCTCAAAAGTAATATTTCCTATTTCATACTCTTTTTGAACGACAGTTTGGTCAACGGTGATTTGATTAAGTGAAGAGGTAATTTCATAACATCTTGAATCACCGACATTCATACAATAATATCTGCTTTGAGTAATAAGCAAAGCAACAATCGTAGTACCGAGATTAAAACCGTTTGAAGAACCGTAGCTTTTAATTATTTCATTTTGTTTTCTTACAATTGCAGTCCATTGAGCACTGAGTGAAGCATCGCTCAAACCATTTTCTATCAGCACAGGTAAATCATTTACGAACCAATCATTGAAAGCATTTACAAGTGTCGCACTTGCAAGTTCACCTTTACTCAGTCCACCCATACCGTCACAAACGACTGCAAGATTAACATAACCTATTGAGGTGTTTGCTTTTTTTAGCAGTAAGCTGTCTTGGTTTGTATCTTTCTTAATTCCTATATCTGTAACAGCAGTATTTATAATGTTCATACATTCACTCCATAAAATTAAAATACACGAAATTCAAAATCTTCATTAGCAAGTTTAATCATATCTTTGTCGTTTATTTCATATTCAACATTACTTTGAATCATATTTCCGTTTACATATGTATGGTTAGTTGAATTAGTATCGACAATATAATATTTGCCGTCACGAATAATAACATTTGCATGGCTTCTGCTGATTGCCGAATTATCCGTTACAAAATAATCTACATAGCTGCGTTCCTTACCAAGTCTGAATATAGGCTTATTAATAGGAATATTTTCCATAGTCTTAGACCTGATAAGTCTTGGGTTTGTAGCCGGAGCCTTATTAATATCGCCTGAAGTACCGAGAACAGTTGTACCTGCCGAAGCTGTTGCACCGAGAACAGAAGTTTCTCCGAATCCTTGAGAAGCACTTTGAACAGGCTGTGGAGCTACCGGTGGAGCAGTTTGAACTATCGGCTGACTTTGAACTACAGGTTGGCTCTGCTGAACCACCGGCTGAGCTATCGGCTGTGCGACAGGACGAGGCACCGGCTGAGCTGCTGAATTAACAGGTTGAACCGGTGCAGCCGGTTGGACAGGTCTCGCAACATTTGGTTGTGCTGTAGGAGCAGGATTTTGACCCGGAATTTGGAAACCTGCAATCGGATTACCTGCCGGCATATTGTTATTTTTCTTTTTAGAATGCTTATCTTTTTTATTTGGCTGAGCAGGAGCCTGTGGAGTAGGAACCTGTGGTGCAGGTGCATTTTCATCCTTTTGTGATTTGTATATTTCAAGGTTTTCTTTACTGAAATGATTCAAAAGATACATAAAACTCATTTTCTTTTCAGAATCATTTTTATTAGCCTTATTTGGCTTTGCCTTTGGAGCATTGGCACCACCCGGAATTTCAAACTGTCCCTTTGCCGGAGGATTGTTAAAATTATTTTGAGGTGGCTGTGGTACAGATTTAGGCTGAGCAACAGGCTTTTGTACAGGCTGCTGTGGAGGAGTCGGAACAGCCTGCTGTTGTTTTTTGATAATAGGCTGCCTTGGAGCTTTTTCTGCCTTTTCAGCCGGTCTGGTTGTAGGCTGTGCAGGTGCTACAGGAGTAGGTGTAGCGTGCCTTAAAACCTGTGTTCCGTCAAGCGAAGTGAGCATTTTCTTAAATTCGGATACTGAAAAATTGCCGTTACTGTTAAGGAAACTGATGATTTTAGCTACATAGTCCGTATCCTCGGTTTGGTCGTAGCTTGTAGTGAAAATAAGATTTTTATAAAAATCATAAAGACCTGAGTTTGACTGCTTACCGACAATAGGAAAACAAATAATATAAGCCTGCGCTGTTGATACATCTACAAAAATATAGTCAGGGTCAAGCACAAACATACTTGAGTCTATCATATATTCTTCAGAATCCATAACAGCAGAAGCAATGCTCTTAAATACACTTACAACCTGCTTTTTGTTGACAAATCCTTCAAAATACTGTGGAAGCGAAACTTTTGCCGAAACATTGTATTTCAAGAATTTATCCTCATTAATCTGTGAAAAAATCGCAGGAATAATATTGTTAATCTTGTTGTTGGCAATCATACCGTAATTGAAAGCGTCAAGAACATCATTTTCTTTAAGTTGATAAGTTAAAAATGAACTCGAGCCTTGATTTTCATAATTAAAATTCATAACAATTCTCCTTAATTAGCTGTTTTATATATAACGCATAAAAATGCGACTAACGAAAATACAAATATATTTGACAAGAACGACAATATATATTCTTTATAAAAATTATTTTGCTTTCTTTTTTTTATAATCAAATATATTATTTTAAATAGCTCATAACTAACAAAATTTACAAGTACACTTAATATTGAAAAGTTAAGCAATAGCGAAACACTTGAGTAATAGCAAAGCAAAATCAATTCTAAAAAGAAATTCGTTTTATCAAATTTAATTGAACAATACGGACATTTACCACCGGTTATCAAATAAGATATAATAGGAATTTGATATATCAATGCAATTTTATGACCACATTTATCACAATAACAATCTTTTGCAAAAACAGAAACATTAGAACCTTTTACTAATCTTAATGTATCTGTAGTTGCCAATGCAGACAAATGGTAATAGCAAATAATTATTCCTATTTTTACTAGAATACTATATTTCATAATCAATTAATGGATGCCGAATTGCCACTGTTTTTAGCAAACAACTTAGATTTAGCAGATTTAGAAACGGTTATTTTGTCCTTACCCATAAACGGATATTGCAAATATACATCATATTTGACAGTAATTATAATTTCATCACTTGTAATTTTAGTACCTGAAAAATCCACACCGTCCAAACCGTTTTTTATTCCGACATTTTCTAACTTTTGCTTTGCTGTTTCGTTACAATCACCTTTGGTTACATCAACCATAGATTCAGTCATTGCTTTTTTTACGGCTTTTTTCAGTTGAGTAGAAGATTTGATTTCAGTAAAAGAATCTGTCCAACCGATTTCAAAATTTTGTCCGTCACTTTTAAATAGCCCTACTATTTTACTGATTGATTGATTTCCATGTTCCAACTGTTTTACAGTTTCATCATTTCCGAAAACTTTATGGCCGTAAGACTCCAAAGCGATGGTTTGTGTTGCCTGAGTTAATGCATGACTCATTATATTTTGAGCAATGTATATATTACTAAAGCAATAAATAAAAAGTATCAAAAACATAAAAAGAATAAATGAAATTGATGCTTCAATAGTCATCATACCGTCATTCTTTTTTATGAGTTTTTTAATATCCTTCATACCACACCTGCTCTATCTTAGTTTTATTAGTCAAACCTACACCTGTATCATAACTTTGACCTAAATTCATAATCGGTAAAATCGGATTTAATGTAGCTTTAACATCAGCTCTAAATGTTGTATATGTTTTATTAAGCCTAAAATCATTTTTTTGCGTGTTTCTTACATGCCACTGTATCAAATCGCCGATTCTTGCCGATTTGGTTTTATTTGAAACAAAAAGCATCATAAATGTAAGATAATTTTTATAGTTGAAGCCTTTGCCTAAATCTTTATTATTTTCTCCACCACCATTGCCGGTAAAAAGAACATTAATAACCTTTGAAGGTTCTTTCAAATCATCTTCAGTGAGTTTGTCAACATTTTCAGCTAAACTTTTTAAAGTATCAACGGAAATCCACAAGTTGTTTTTGAACAAGCTGATTGTTGCGCCGTTAACTAATAAGTTAATATCGATACAGGATTCCCAATAAACCCATAGAATGTATACAAGTGGAGCAAATACATAGCAAGAACTAATAAGCTTCATTGCGTCTTCATCAGCTGCAACAGCAACTAAATTGTTAAGTATCCTGTACATAAATATTGCGAGAGAAACATTTCTTTGATTAGTTTCTTCTTTGCTACTTCCGGAAATAATATATTCCTCTTCACACTTTTTAAAAAGCTGATACACTGCATCTTGTGGGTTCTCAGCTTCCGTAATTCTGTTACTGAAATGAATTTCAGCATAGTTTGTAAGAATAATATTTGCATATGCAGTTTGAAGTATTTGCTTAATTAAAGTTGATAAATTACTAACCAAGTCGACAATACTGCTATATAATTTTTTGCCGTTTTCAATTAAACTTCCAAAATCACCCTTAACTGCTCTATATATAGTTCTTATTAAGCCACCACTGAATACATCGCTGAATGTTTTTACAAAATCATACAAACTTTGACCTATGTCTATTAACAATCCGATTAAGCCAATATCATTTTCATTATTTGCGACACTTGAAGCAGAAGCATTTTTAAGTTCGCTAAATCCATAATTTCTGGCTATTGCATTTCGTTTATTTATTCGATTATTTATAAACATAGCATCCTGTGCCATAAACGGATTTGTATTCACAGATGCATTTTTTGAAAGAGTTATATTCATATTTGCATCGCTCATAACCACATCTAAGTCACCGTTTTTATAATTAGGAAACGGTTTTAATACATCTACAAGTTTTCCGGCAACCTTAAATAAATTTTTAGCAAAACTTATCCAAGTAGAAATATCATCAAGTATATTTTCTATTTGTCCTATAACTTCTGCAGCAAGTATTCCGGCAGTTGTATTAAAAATGTAATTCTTCAATGCATCAGCAGTAAGATCACCTAATACAGATTTTATTTTATTTTTTATTGTGCTTACTGCAGTATCTACAGTAAATGATTTAATATCATTCACTAATTTACTGATGCTTTGCGAAATACCACTTACACTTGAAGCTGCTGCGTCGAGTTTTTTAAAGCAATCATTAACCTCTTCATTATCATCGGTTTTATAATCGCCTCTGACCTTGTTAAACTGATCGATTACTGTCTTTACTTGATCGCTGTAATTTTTTATTTCAGTATTTACACTTTCGAGACCCGATGCTAAAGCTGTAAGAGCATTACCAAGGTCTTCTTTTGCGCTATTCAAAGCTGCTACAGCATCACTATAATCTTTATTGTCTTTTTCGAATTTTTTTTCAGCTTCTTCATAGTTTGATTTTGCAGTATTATATGAATTTTCTGCAGAGCTTACTTTTTTCTCTAAATCCCCTTTATTCTTAACTGAAGATGGTAAAAAATCTCCTATAGTTTTTCTGTCACCATTTGAATATTTTACTTCAAAACCATAAGTTTTAGCATAACTGTCAAGTGAACTAGGGAACTCTTTTTTTAAATCTTCATCCCAGCTATCTTCTCCGGTCATATTGTTTATTTCATCTAAAATCTTATAATATGCGTTTGCCTTATCTTTGCTTGTCGAACTTGGTGCTTTTGGGGCACTGCCACCGTTTTTTGCTTCTATATCAGCAATTTTTTGATTAGCTGCGTCAATTGCATCCATAGCCGAGGTGAGCTTTTCAAAAGTTTCTTTAAGTTCTCCACATTTTGTTGCAATATCTGTGCCATTCTGCTTCAAATTTGCAATATCATCAACCAATTCAACAATATCTGCAATTTTGTCAAAGAAACCAACTAATTTATTAAGTTGATCAAGAAATCCGTCAGGTATTAACTGCTTGAGCAAATTGTCAATAAAGCTGTCAATATCCAAATAATCATTAAGTATGTTATACACACCTGAATATTTTTGACATTCGATTATTGAATGTTGAAGTATTTCCGGACTTCCTAAATTATATGTACCGGTAAGTTCAATTCCGTCATCCACAATGTTATACATACTTGAAAGTGAATTTGAAGAATCACCTATATTTGCCGAATTATATTTTAAATATTCGGTAAATTCTGCTTTTGCTTTATCAGGGTCATTTATATATGTACCCAAAATTCCAAATTCACTGTCTAGCACATCGTTGTATTCGGCAAGTAAAGAAACAATTGAACTGTTTTCAATTTCTTTCAACGATTCTTTAGCACTGTACATTCTTCCAATCTCAATCATCAATGAACTTAATGACAAAATAGGAATAAGCAATATTGATAATAAAACCGTTACACTGCCCCTGTTTTTCACTAAAAACTTATACATTTTACTCTCCTACTACATAAGACTTATTTCAATTTATTAAACAACTCAATCATTTTATCTAAATCTTCCCATATTTGATTTAAATCTTTATTGATAGTTTGGAATTTTCCGTTTTTGGAAACAACTCCCAACAATTGAGCAAAAAAGTCAATCTTAGCCTTATATTCACTAATGTCTGTGCATATTGCACTTCCTGTTCCTTTAAATGTGATTTTATCATCAATAGCTCCACCACTTATTCTTGCAAGCATACCTGCAAGCGGAACCTCATATTCAGCTGTAACTTCTACATTAATTTGAGTTTTAAAAGGTGTAAGTAATTTTATTGTTACAGACGCTTGTGGTGGATTGGCAGGTGCGATATACTTTTGCAAATCCAATGTTGAAAGAGTATACCAAATTGCTTTTTTTTGATTTTCATCTCTGCCGGTAACAATATTTTTTGCTGAATTTATAATATGTCTGTATGCATCTGTTTTAGCATAATCGTTTTCAGACACAAATCCTTCAAGTGGGTCCTTAGTTTCATAGCCGTATATGGCAGCAATTGAAGAAGCTGTATCATTGGCAACAACATTTACACACATTCCTTGATATAAATAAAATCCAAGCATTAACAAGAAAAATATAAAAACCATAACTATTGTTAATACAATAGAAGCTTCTATAACATAGTCACCATTTTCATTTTTCAAAAATTTCTTCATAAAATCACCAATTAATCACATTTATATAATGACATTGTGCTCCATAAGCCATTAAGTTTAACAAAAGCATAAGCTGATTTGTTGCCGTTTTCATCCGAATATACTGAAAAATATCCTGCGTCTTCAAACTTGTCGTCTAAATCAAGCACTGTTTTACCACTTTTGTTAATAAAATTCCATCCGTCCGGAGTTTCAACACCTGCAAAGCCGTTTGAAAATGATTTTGCATTTGAAAATTGCGGGTCAATTACCGGTTTTAATTCTGAGTCAACATAACCCCATTTATCACCGGACTTATAAGCAATCATTTCGCCACCGTTTGGAGGTAAATCAATATCATCATACTGCTTGTCTGTTTTTGTAATTGTTTTGCCGTCGTAAGAATATGCTGTATAAACTTGTGAACCTTGCTGTTTTAAGAAAAGATACTTGTTTTTAACACATTCATCAAAGCCGTTAAGCTTTACATCGTCGAACTTTTCGCTTGAAACCGGATCACCCTTTGTATTAATAATTTGCCAAGAGCCGTCATCGTTTCTTACAGCAGCTATATCTGTAA
Source organism: Eubacterium sp. (assembly GCA_050872345.1). Taxonomy (GTDB): domain Bacteria; phylum Bacillota; class Clostridia; order Oscillospirales; family Acutalibacteraceae; genus Eubacterium_R. The sequence goes on from JBNMGQ010000029.1 coordinate 13,495, forward strand.
TAAACTTTGACGCATAAGCGTAATCACCAAATGCCTTTTTACCATCAATATTATAATAAGTATACCTATCATTAATTAAACAAGAAAGAAGTTCATCTCCGACACCTGTTGAACTTTTAACTTCATTTGGCAAGTAACCCTGTCTGACGCCGTTAATGTTTACTAAATAAGAATAAGTTCCGTTATTTACAAAAGCCCAAAAACGACTTTCATCTTCCTTTTCGGTAACATAAAAAATCGGGCTTGTATATTTGTTTGTTGGATTGATACTGAATGTGCCTAAATCTTGAACCAATCCGTATTGCATATCTACAGAAACTGCAGCATTATATGTTCTAAACGGTGTTACCGTTGTATAGTTGCTTGAAATTAAATTATATTTTCTTTCAACCCTGTTGTTATAGTCGGTTATAATTTTACTTTTAATACCGTAAGAATTAGCATCGTTTAAAAGAGAAACACATTCGTCATATTCTTGCAAACCGAAATAATATTCCAAACCCATTTCATAAGGTTTTTTATCATTATAATAATTTGAAATGTATTTCTTTAAATATTCCGAATAGTCATCTTGAGCAAACTCACCGGTCTTGATACCTTCGCTTATTGCGTCAAGTTCAGCTTCTCTTAATTTTGCCTTATCGTTGTCATTTATTGCCAAATCATAGTAATAAACTGCTTTTGCATAAAGCTTCTTGTCGCAATATTGCTCAGCCAATTTAACATTTTCGTTTCCCACAGTTTCAACTACTTTAGTTGCTGTTGCACTGACGCTTCCGACAACTGCAATAACTGCAGCCACTATAACCACAATGGCATATAATAATTTACTGTTTTTCATTTTTTGTTCCCCCAATCAATAAATGCGAAGCAATAATGCCACCACATATCCTATATAAATAAACGGCGCAAAAGGAAGAGTCGTTTTTTTATTTGCTTTTTTTGTGATAAGCAAGATTATTCCGATAACTGCCGATGCAACGAGTGCAAAAAACAGCGTTGCAAAAGTTCCGGAAAATCCGATTGTCAACCCTATAACACCAAATAATTTTACATCTCCGAAGCCGATTGCCTGTTTTGAAACAAAACAAACAATAAGCAAAAAGCCAAATCCGAATGCAAAGCCTATTAAATCACTTTTTATTTGCAATTTAAAAGTTTCTTTGTTGCAGATAAACTCTGCTATATATAAACCCAATCTTATAATTAAAGTAATCAAAACTATCAAATTAGGAATTATTTTCAATTTTAAATCCGTTACGACAACTAACTGAACTGCAAGTAATATTAAGCTTACTTTTATTATTGAAAACACATTTGTTGCCGAGTAAAAAACAGATATTAATGTTGCCACATCGATTAGAAAGAATGAGGCAAGAAGCATAAGTGTATTTTTTTTATTAAAAGCCGTAAATTCAGCCTTTTTGTCATCCGTTTCTTCGGTTGAATTTTTATTTTCGGATGATTTATTAAAAACTATCAAGCCTTTGCTTTTCCAATACAAAGCAGATACGGTGCGAAGCAAAACCGATATTAATATAGAAAACAAAGCAAATTTCATTTTACTCTCCGTATTTCCCGTACGCCAAAAAGACATACGGGAATTTTTATTTGATTACATGAACAATGAGGTAATTGCTGAAACATGGTTATTTACGCCTGATCTATAATCATGTCCACCTTCATTACCAGCAGCGTTATTTGAAATACCATCCCAAATATTATTAAATAAAGCAAAAATATTTTTTCTGAATATTACAACCAAAAGTAATACAACTGCAAGAACAAGAATTACAGCAATGATATTAGCCTCACCGTTTTCCTTACGGAAAAGTTTGTCCATAAATTTTTTGCAATCAAAATATGCCTTAGTAATTAAATCGTTCATTGGTTTCTCCTCCTTTCCAAAAAAATAATTTAATATTAATCAAGTTGACAAATTAGTCATTATAGGTCCCATAACCATAATTAAAATGCCAACAAAGATTATGATAATCGGAATCAAAAGCTTTGTGGAAGCAAGCTCACCCGATTTAAGAGCATTTTCTCTTTTAACATTCCACAACTCTTCTGACTGGTTAACCAAAACATGAGCCAAATCGGCACTGCCTTTTTCCATTCCCTGAAGAAGGAAAGAAACAAACTTTCTTATCTCTGCGCACGAACAACGGGTAGCAAAAGCATAATACGCTTCTTTTTCACCCATACCGTTTTTCATATCGTCGCAAACAAGTTGCATTTGAACATTAATGTCTTTATTATCACTGTAAGCGACCTGTTCCCAAGCGTCACGCAAAATCATACCTGAATTTACAAGCAATGCAATTGTTGATACAACATTAGGAAATTGAGCCAAATATGTCTTTCCTTTATTTTTAAGTTCATTTTTAGCAGAATTCATATATGTACTGAAAACAACAATAGCCAATACCACTGAAATTGCAGCTACGATAATACAGGTAATGCCCGTCATAACACACGAAACTGCTAAACCTATAATCGCTACAAGCCATGCCGTGGAAATGCTTTGACCGTAAACAACACGAAGATAATATTCCGTATATTTTTTACCGTAGAGTATTTCAAGTTGTTGCCTTAGTTTTTTTGCATTTTTGGTTTTATAATTAAAGCCAAATTTTTCAATTAAGTTAAGACCTACAGGATAAATGTCCTTAAGCTGGTGCTTTTTTGAATCAAGCTGTGCAAACATATCAGAGTAACTTGATGATTTAAACAAATTTAAAAGAAAGAAAACAGACAATACAACAGTTATTGCCATAATTACAATTTTTACAATAAACATATCACACCTCTATATTCGATAACTTCTTACCTACAAAATATGCCAAAATAAACATAGCAACAGCTATTGTTGTTGAAATAATACCGGTCGGAGTAGCAAAATTATCGGCAAAATCAGAACCCATCATTTTCAACATAGCAACCAAGCCTATCGGCATCAAAAGCATAATCTTTTGCTCATTACTTGCAGATGCTGTTTTTGTAGCAATAGTAAGTTCAATTTCAATCTTATCTCTTATCAAATCGTGGCAGGATAAAATTGTATCTTTAATGTTACCACCTTTTCTATATACAGTTTGGAACACATATCCGAAATTTGTAATATCCTTAATACCACTTCTGTTACCGAAATCAATTAACATTTCTTCAACAGGAATGTTATTTTCTATACCGTTAATAATGTTAACTGTTTCTTTAACTATGTAGTCATTATCATCATACTGAAGCATAAGGTCTTCTTTAGCAGAAACAAATGCACTCGGCACATTTTTACCTGAAGAAATAGAAGTAGCAAGCGAATCAAGTAAATCAATAAACTGTGTTCTTAATACATTTTTTCTTTTTCTGATTTTTGATTTTCTATACGATGGCATAAATAACCTTGTAGCCAAAAATCCTACAATAATAAATACTGCAATATTTAGTATATGAGTTGTCAATGTCGGATGACCGTTTGCATCTTTACCGATTCCACCGTAAAACAAATATCCCACAGCACCACCGATTACAAACGATATTACAAAAGTCAGAATTTTTTCAGCCTTACTCATATAATATACATTATAATTAAGCACCTGTTCATTTGTTGCAGACACATAATACTGTGGTTCAGGTTCCTTTTTTTCTTTCTTTTTGAAAATTCCCATTTTATTCTCCTCTATTAATATTAATTTTAAAATTAAATTACATCTTTATAGCCCTTAAGTCTGAGCTTATAATCGTTAACCATAGGATTTGAAGTTCTCTTAAGCGAGCCGGACACTTTTTCAAGTGTACTGTTTTCATCTTCTTCAAAAACATAAAGTGGGTTAAGATTAATCTGCTTAGTTATAGGGTCATAGTCAAGCACTTCGCAAATTTCCATAGTCTTTCTTGAATGGTCCCTAAGTCTTGACAAGTGAATAATAATATCAACAGCGCTTGCAATCTGTTGCCTGATAGCGTCAAGCGGAAGACCTTCGGCACCTTGAAGAACCATTGTTTCAAGTCTTGAAAGCATATCCTTAACCGAGTTGGCGTGACCTGTTGAAAGTGAACCGTCGTGGCCGGTATTCATTGCCTGAAGCATATCGAGTGCTTCGCCACCACGAACCTCGCCGACGATAATTCTTTCAGGACGCATACGAAGTGAAGATTTAATCAAATCTCTGATTGTGATAGCGCCCGTACCGGAAGAGTTAGCGTTTCTTGTTTCAAGAGATACAAGGTTATCGATATTTGCGATTTGAAGCTCGGCTGAGTCTTCGATTGTGATGATACGCTCTTCTCTCGGAATATAATTTGAAAGAGCGTTAAGGAATGTTGTTTTACCTGAACCTGTACCACCTGAAATAAATATGTTATATTTTGCCTTTACAAGAAGGTTAAGAACATCTGCAATATCCTGAGTGATTGAGCCGTATTTGATAAGCTGTTCAATAGTCATAGGAGTTTTTGAAAACTTACGAATTGTTACGGTAGGACCACAAAGAGCAATAGGAGGAAGCACAACATTTACACGAGAGCCGTCCGGAAGCCTTGTATCACAGATTGGATTAGCTTGGTTAACTTCACGACCTGCAAGACCTACAATACGCTGAATGACATCCTCAAGTCGTCTGTCACTTTCAAATTTATCATTGATTTGCTTAACTACGCCTTTTTCTTCAATAAAGATATTATCTTTACCGTTAATCATAACTTCGGTTATATTGTCATCCTTCATAATCGTATCAAGGATACCGAAGCCACGAATTGAGCTGTAAACCTTTTCGGTAATTTCAACCTTTTTATCAATCGGTATGTATTTATTGCCGAAAATCTCAATTGAGATTTCTTCAATCTTTTCCTTAAGTTCTTCATCCGAAAGTTGGCTTAAAGGAAGTCGGTCAACAACAATACTTCTTATTTCATTTTCAAGTGAGTCATAAAATTCTTTATCCATAATTTCACCCTGTTAAATCTTGTCGAGGTCGTTTATTTTTGAAATATTTTGACTTATTTGAGCACAGGTATAACCTGAATAGATAGGTGCGCCACCTACACATTCAATCGGAAGTTCTGCCATTCTTACACCTGTTTTATTGCTGAACTTATTGTAGAAAAGTTGCATTTTTTGAATCATATGTGTTTCTCTTTGGTCATCTAAAATCCTCAATGCCTGCAAGCCACGCTCAGTCTTTGCATTTGCTATTGCACTGCCGTCGCTGACGAGAACGACCTCACTTGACTTATTAATAATCTTTAAGCCGTCGTTTTTGATATTGAAATCTGCGTCAACGATAATAGTATCATACTCCTGCATATCACTGAGTGTGTCAATTAAAAGAACCATATCGTCAAAATTCATTTCGCACATATCAAGAGCAAGATTTGAGGTGTCAATAAAATTAACGCCTTCTATTGATTTTTTAACGGCACTTTCGATTTTAAGAGGAAGATTTGCTTTCTTACTTTTGAGTGAGTAAATTACATCGCTCATATTCATATTGCCGTCACCGGTCAACAAATATCCTGCGCCACCCGTTGATTCAAAGTTGAGATAAATAACATTCTCACCCTTTGCAGCTTGCCTGAGCGCATAAGCAACAGCCAATGTCGAGGTTCCGACTCCACCTGCAAATGAAACAAAGCTGATTATTTTTGCATTGCCGTCGTGGTTACCGGAAACATTAATTTTATATGATGCTTTTTCAGAAAACAAAGCCAAAATCTCTTTGTAAATCAAATCAACCTTTTGGTATTTGCAAATAGCTTTTTGATTGTCGATTGTATCAACAGAAGCCAAAGCAGTAAAATAGGCGAAAGCACATTTTGAAGGAATTTCGTTTATATCAATGTCACTGTTTTCAACAGCCAAAAAAACATCAACATTCTTTGCCACTGCATTTTCAATAGCAAGATCTTTATCGGTAAACGAATACACTTCAAGCTTATCTTGATAATTTGTGTTAAAAGCACTTGCAAGTCTGTTTACATAAGTTTCGTCTTCATCATAAATTGCAACTTTAATTCTAAGCATAATTTTCCTCCAAAAGCCTTACTTAATATATATTTATAATCTATATATAATATATAAATA
>JBNMGQ010000030.1:0-19516 GCA_050872345.1 Eubacterium sp.
AAAAACAAACCCAAAACCCTTGAGCAGAATGCTTATCTTAAACTCCTTTTATAATTTGCAAACAGTAAACATAATAAAAGACTGCCGAGTAGCTACGGCAGTCTTTTTCTTTACTTATGTTGGCTCCCTTGTAAAGGGAGCTGTCAGCTTTGCTGACTGAGGGATTGTCGGGCGAACACAGTTCGCCCCTACGGTAATCTTATTCAGCAAAACTTGTAGGGGTCGGCGTCCTCAACGACCCATTAATTAAAAATTAAAATTATTATAACCCCATCTGTCGATTTCGTTATATTTTACATATGTTCGCTCAGGTTCAACACCAAGCTGTTCTTCGCTGACTTTGCAAATGCGCTTTGTCAAATCGTCAAAAGCACTGTCGCTTGATTTACCGAAGATTGCAACTTCAAACATTGCACAAGGCTCATCCAAACCTTTAAAATACATATCAGCCTTATCTTCCATCTTGACCATAAGCCAAGCTTCGCTTTTGCCCGGTATAGCCTCAATTGCCTTTCCAAGCTCGCTTTTAAGACTTACTTTATCTTTTATTTCACTGTTAGTCATTACATTAATAAAAGGCATAATTTAACTCCTTTAACTTTTTCATTTATTCACTCTTCACTATTACTTCTTATTTAGAAATTGTGATTCCTTTTTCTGCTCTCTGCTCGGCAAGTTCTTTTTCCATCTTGTCCTTAAAATCACCTGTAAGGTTGTAGAAGAACATAGGAATAATGCAAATGAGAAGAGAAATGGCAGGAATGAGAGAAACGATACTGAACATACCCTGCCTTACAGCGTGTGTCATTTCAAGTGGGTTTGCAGTAACATTTGAATTAATAGCCGAAATGTCAAAGTCAACTATTATGTACATAAGAATAATGAAAGAGGTGCTGATAGCGTTGCCGAATTTGTTTACAAAGCTTGATACGGCTGAACCCATACCGGTAAGCCTTCTGCCTGTTTTCCATTCCATATAGTCAAGGCAGTCACCAATCATGGCAGATACGCAAACATTAATTGCACCACACGGAATTGTTGAAAGAATAAGGCAAGGCACACATGCCCAGAAATTGTCGTAGCCTATAAACCACATAATGAAACTGCCAAGAGCACCGATAAGCGAAGTTACAATGATGATTTGCTTGTAGCTGAACTTTTTGATAAGTGGTGTAACTGCAAGCATTGTACCCATCATACCTACGGCAGACGCAACGCTGAATACGGTTGAAACTGTTGAAATGTTTGATTGAAGCGCACTTTCAACTTCGGCAGGTGATAAGCCTGTAAGGTCCTTGCCGATGTAAAATGAATACCTTGCAACATGGACTGCACCGGCTTGGTACATATATCTTGCAGCAGCAAGAATACCCATAAGTGCAGTGAGCATTAACGGCTTGCAGGTAAGTATAAGCTTTAGTGCTGACGGCTCGCTTTTATCTCGTTTCGGTGGGTTAGGAATAACGACTCTTTCCTTTGTTTTAAAGTAAACCATAACGAAAAGAAGGTTACCTATAATTGAACTTACAAGCGCCATAACAGTATATTTTGTTTGCTCAAGTTCGGTACCCGAAAGATTGAACTTAGGAAGAATAAAACCGAGCACCATAAATATTGCCATAGGTACAGCCGAGCCTACGCCGTTCGCTGTTCTTGCCTTTGAAATGATTGAGCCACGCTCGTCTGCGTTTGGTGTAAGTGCATTCGGTAAACTCCAAAACGGTACATCCGATGCAGTATAAATCATACCCCAGGCAATGTATGTAATTGCAGCGTAAATCATCTTTTGGCTGTCGCTCAAATTCGGAGCGTAAAACAAAAGAAGTGTAAGTATAGCAACAGGAATAGGTGTGTAAAGAATGTACGGCTTCATTTTGCCCTTTTTCAAATTTGACCTATCCATAATGTAACCCATAATAGGGTCGTTGATAGCATCCCAAATTCGTGCAAGAAGCATGAGAAGAAGTACAAACACCGGTGTTACTTTGAGCACATTCAAATAGAAATCCGAAATGTAGCTGCTCATTATAGCGTAAACCATACCTTGACCTAAAGCACCTATGCAATAAGCCATCCATTCTTTTTTCGGTACATAATAATTTTTGTCCATAAATTTACCCCTTTTAAATTTATCGGCAGTTGATATTCGTATACTTTTTATTATTCGATTTTTGAAGGCTTAGGATAATATCTGAACTTAACCTTGCCTAAAATTTTACTTTTTTCAACGCATTTTTTGTCCCAATATCTTGAGTCCCAGCTGTCGTTTCGATTGTCACCCATAACAAAGTAACTGCCGAGCGGAACGGTGTAAGGACCGAAGTTTCCGTCAGGAACGCAGTTTGTTACAAAGTCGTCACGGATTTTGCTGATGCTTCCGTTTGAGTCGGTTACATAAACAATACCGTCAACAATTTGAACCGTTTCACCCGGCATACCGATAATCCTTTTAACAAAAAGCTGGCTTTCATCGTCAGGATAATGAAAAATGATTATGTCGTACCTTTGAGGGGCCTCGTTTATATACGCAAGCCTGCTTGCAACGATACGGTCGCCCTCTTTAATAGTGTTGAGCATTGAACCGGACGGAACAACTGCATTTGCAAAAATAAAGGTTTTGAGCAAAATTGCAATCACAAGCGCAATAACTATAGGAGTGAAAAACTGAATACCTTCTCTAAGCTTCGATTTCGGCTTTTCGTCCTTTTCGCTTTTATCGGCTTTCTTTTTACGCTTTTCTTTTTTTGCTTTTTCCTTTTTGACTTTTTGCTTTTTTTCTTTTACTTCGTATTCGTCGTCAAAATCGGTGTCATCTGCTTTGGCAGGTTCTTCGTAAACGATTTTTTCACTTTGCGCCGGAGCTTCTCTGTAGCTGTTTGAGTGAGTGAACGATATGTCAGTTCCCTTGCCTTCGTCTATTTTTTCAAGCTCTTTTGTAGGACTTTCAACATTGCCGACAAAAATGCTCACATCAAACATCATAGCGCCGCAAACAGGACATTCGTACCAGTCGCCGTTTTTGATTAATGCGTCACATCCGCATTTTTTGCATTTTCTTATCATTTAAAAATCTTCCTCTTTCGAGCGTCGGAAAGTATTTCTTTAAGTGTGATTATTTCGTCATAAGGTGTTGCACTGTCTTTAACCTTAAAGTTTGAAGCATTGCTTTCAAGCTGAGTGTTGATTGTATCCTTGGCTCTTGAGTCGTATCCCGATGAGTCGAGTTGCTTGTCAACATAAATCTTGAGCGCCTTATTCTTTTCACGCACGATTGTAATCTTATGCTTTCCACCACTTACAATGCTGTTTGAACGAAGATGACATCTGCCGCATTTAACATTAACATAGCTTTTTACGATTGAAATTTCAATGTCGTCGTTCTTGGCAATTTCAATATTTTCCTCACCGTTGTAGTCAAACGAAATAGTAAAATCGGTGATTGCATTGCCACTGCCGAAACGCTTGTCTTCCTTACCGAATTGAAAAATCTTAATTTCAAACGGCTGGAGCGTTAAGTCAATCTTGTCACCGTAGGAGAAGCTGTCGTAGCTTTCCTTGTTTGAAAGGTTGTAAACATTGTAGCGCTGAACATCCTTTAAATCTTCAGGGCAACCCATAAGCTTGTTAAGAGTTAATGTAATCGGGGTCTTTTCGTCGGTCGGATTCCTCAAAGCGATAATACCTTCGCCCTTTTCATTCCAAGAAAAGTAACCGTAAATATTGTTTTCTTCCGGATTGCCACCGATGAACATAGCATTTTTAAGAATATCGTAATTCCTCTTTTGCCAGTCGATAACCTTTGCAAGTGAGCGCCACTTTGACTTGTTCATCATAGTGTAGCTTAAATGAAGCTCGTTGAGTGCTTGACCACGGCAAGCGTCAAAGTAAAGGTACTTTTCAAACTCATCGTCCGTATAGTCAACCTTTGCATATGTGCCGTAAATAGGCTCGTGATTATAAATATGGTTAAGAGGCAATTGAGCAGCACGAGTGTTAAGAAGATTGAAATATCTTGCATCACGGAAAGTAATTTCTCTGTCAACCTGCGCCTGGTCCTCAATATTTTCTGCAAAGCCGATGTCTGCACTGTTTTGAAGCCAAATGCTGTTAACATACTGAAGCCACCACGGTGACGGGTGAACATAGCAGGTCATATTTATCCAAAGACCTTTGCCCACCTTTGCTCTTTGCTCTCTTATCTTTTTGAAAACTTCAATCCAGCTTGCCCATACATCGGTGATGAAATACATATCATCCTCGCCACCGACAGGGTGATTGTGGTTAGGATTTTTACAAGGTGCCAAGCAAAAGCCGTCAAATTTCCAGTAGTCGATATTAAATTCTTTAGTCGATTTTAATATGAAATCCGTAACATTTTTAAGGTAAGTCTTGTCGGCTACGCAAACATCCTTAGCTTCGGCATTGTAAGCGCCGAGTCCACGCTTTTCCATTTTCTTTGCGAACTTGTCAGGAAAACCGTAGCCACCTCTCGGTCCGAGCCATAAGCCGAAATTACTGTCAAACTTTTCTGCAATTTGAGTAATGTCGTAAAGCTGGTTAGGAAATTTCTTGTTAAAACTCCAAAATCCTGATTTATAGTCAACCCAACCGTCATCAACAACATACGCATCAAGTGGCGCAATGCCGTTTGAAGTTAAGCCTTTTTCAATTTCAAAAAATGATTTTTCAATATTGTCGGCATCAATTTCTTTCATAAAATCGTACCAACTGTTGTATTGAATCCTAAGCTTTGTAGGCGTTGCTATGCTTTCAATATATTCAAAAAATGATTTTTGAACATCAACAAGCAAATCACTTTTTGCGCCACCGACTACCGTAACAGGGCACTTGTATTCGCCGTTGATTTTCTTGCCGACGAAGTATTTAACCTGACCTATGCCGTAAATGATAATGTTCTGAGTTGCAGGAAATTCACAACCGAAAAACAATGTGTCAATGTAAAACGGCTGACCGAGTGAAGAGTGAATACCGTTAAGCTCAGGACCTTTAATATCGGTCGGCACGCTGAAATGAGCCTTTGAATTTGTAATTCCTATATGCTCAAGGAGAATATAGTCGATTGTTTTGTCACTTTTTTGGTTAAAGCTGATTTGCTTTTTAAGTGTATTGCCGTCGTCACCTGCCCAAAAGGTCATAGTAACCTCAATACCCTGTGTTTCTTCAAATTTAAACGAAAGCTTTCCGTCCTCCTGTTTGCTGTCAACAACATTAAGACCTTTTGACGAAAATTCACTTCCGTCTGTAAAGTGAAACAAAAACTCAACGCTGTTGCCGTCGGGTACAAAGTCCTTGCCTGATAATACATTTCTGATTTGCGAAGCGTAAAGTGTATTTTCGTGAACTACAAATTCACGCTGAAGAGTTTTACTTTCAAGTCTAAACATATATTTTCTCCTAAATTATAATTGTTCTTCTGCTTCTTCAAGTGCTTTTGCAAGCTGGTCAGGGCATGAAGTACCTTTGAAATTGCAGTCAATACCCTTAAGCGCCTTGATTACTTCCTCAGGCTTTTTGCCTTTTACGAGTGAAGCGATACCTTGAAGATTGCCGTTGCAACCACCGACAAAGCTTACGCTGTTAATTGTGTCTGTGTTTTCGTCAATATCAATTTGTATTTGCCTTGAGCAAACACCGTGTGGTGTGTATGTAAATGTCATTTTTATTACTCCTTTGGTTATGTGATTGCACATTCGTTTAGTTGTCTCTCTCCTATCGTCAGCATAGCTGACACTTCCCTCGTCAGAGGGAAGCAAGGACTTGGCTCCCTTGTAAAGGGAGCTGTCAGCTTTGCTGACTGAGGGATTGTTCGTCTAATTGTTCTTTTTATGAATGTTTGATTTACACTAACCACCGTAGGGGCGAACTGTGTTCGCCCGATTGTTCTTTTTAAGAATCTCAGATTGATTCAAACCACCGTAGGGGCTGACATTGTCAGCCCTAAACCTATATATTTTGTAATATTTAAGTTTAATGTATAAACTGTTTATAATTTATCCAGAATATCCTATTGACAAGGTAGGAAATTAGTGCTATTATTTCCTATTGAAAAGATAGGAATATAATAAGATTGCGATAAAGTGGCTAAACCACGCCGAGTTGTAAATCTTAGTGAATTTTTTCGTAGGGCAGGGGCTTGCTCCTGCCGAACAAGGTCAAAGAATTTACTTTCTCATCAATCTTTTTTGTCTTTTTTTATTTTATTTCCTGCCAACCACAGCAGGCTTATAAATTCAATTGTGGTTAGAAAGGCGATATTATGACAGTTTATGCAGATAATGCAGCTACTACTCAAATGAGCAAGTCCGTGTTAGACTCAATGATGCCACTTCTTACCGATATTTACGGTAACCCGTCATCACTTCACACTATCGGTCAAATTGCTAAAGAGCATTTGGAAGCTGCAAGGGAAACCGTTGCAAATTGTATCGGCGCAGACCCTAAGGAAATATATTTCACATCAGGTGGCAGTGAAGCTGATAATCAGGCTATTCGTTCTGCTGCTTATATCGGTGCAAGAAAGGGTAAGAAACATATCATTTCAAGTAAGTTTGAACACCACGCTGTTCTTCATACTCTTGACGCACTTAAAAAAGAAGGCTTTACAGTTACACTTCTTGATGTATATTCAAACGGTATTGTTAAGCCTGAAGATGTAGCAAACGCTATTACAGACGATACTTGTCTTGTAACTATAATGACTGCCAATAACGAAATCGGTACTGTTCAGCCTATCGCTGAAGTCGGTAAGATTTGTAAGGAAAAGGGCGTTCTTTTCCATACAGATGCAGTTCAGGCAGTCGGTCATATTCCTGTTAATGTTAAGGATATGAATTGCGATATGCTTTCGGTTTCTGCTCATAAGTTCCACGGTCCTAAGGGCGTCGGTTTCCTTTATGCTCGTAAAGGTATTCTTCTTACAAATATCATTTACGGTGGCGCACAGGAGCGTAATAAGAGAGCAGGTACGGAAAATATGGCTTCAATCGTCGGTATGGCTACTGCTATTAAGGAAGCAACCGATAATCTTGAAGAAAACGCTAAAAAAGTAACTGCAATGAGAGATAGACTTATCGACGGTCTTAAGGGCATTGAAAGAAGCAGAATTAACGGTGACCTTGAGCATCATCTTCCGGGTACACTTAATATGTGCTTTGAAGGTATCGAGGGCGAAAGCTTACTTCTTTTGCTTGACGCTCGTGGTATTTGCGCATCAAGTGGTTCTGCTTGTACAAGTGGCAGTCTTGACCCATCTCATGTTCTTCTTTCAATCGGTGTTCCGGTTGAAATTGCACACGGCTCATTAAGACTTTCAATCAGCGAATATAACACTATGGAGCAAATGGACCATATCGTAAAATCAGTTCCTGAGGTAGTAACATACCTTCGTTCTATCAGTCCTGTATGGGAAAAAATCAAAAAGGAGGAAAATAAATAATGGCTCTTTATTCAGAAAAAGTAATGGACCACTTTACAAATCCGAGAAATGTTGGTAAAATTGAAGAAGCTAAAAATGTCGGCATAGGTGAAGTTGGTAACGCTAAGTGTGGCGATATAATGAAAATGTATATTAAGGTAAACGATGAAGGTGTAATCGAGGATGTTAAGTTTAACACATTCGGTTGTGCTTCTGCTATCGCTTCAAGCTCAATGGCTACAGAGATGATTAAAGGTCAGCCTATCGATAAGGCACTTGAACTTACAAATAAGGCTGTAGTTGAGGCTCTTGACGGTTTACCTGCTATCAAGATTCACTGCTCGGTTTTGGCAGAGGAAGCAGTTAAGGCTGCTGTAAAAAATTATTACGATAAAAACGGCATAGAATACGATGCAGCTAAGTTTGCAGGCGTTGACTGTGCAGAGTGTGGAGTTCATCACTGATATGATTACTGATATTCAGCAAGAGATAATTAAACTTAAAAAAGAAAAGGATATTTGTATCCTTGCCCATTGCTATCAATCGCCTGAGATTTTGGAGGTTGCCGATTTTGTCGGCGACTCCTTTGCACTCAGTGTTGAAGCTTCTAAGGTAAACAATAAAATCGTTATTATGTGTGGCGTTCGCTTTATGGCTGAAACCGTTAAGATTTTGTCACCTGATAAAACTGTTTACCTTGCTAATCCTGACGCAGGTTGCCCTATGGCTGAAATGATGGATAAGGAAGTCATTTCACTCGTTAAGGAGCAATATCCGGATTATACCGTTGTGGCTTATATTAATACTACAAGCGAACTTAAAACAATTTGTGATGTTTGCGTAACTTCGTCGTCGGCACTTAAAATCTGTAAGCAGATTGAAAATGATAATATTCTTTTCATTCCTGACTGTAACCTCGGCGACTGGATTTCAAAGCAACTTCCCCAGAAGAACTTTAAGCTTCTCAGTGGTGGCTGTCCTACTCACGCAAGAATGGGCGAAAGGGATGTTGAAAGAGCACGCAAGGCTCATCCTAATGCTCTTTTACTCGTTCATCCGGAGTGTGTTCCTGATGTTGTTAAGCACGCCGATTATGTCGGCTCAACTACCGGCATTATGAATTACGCTAAGCAAAGCGACGCTAAGGAATTTATAATCGGTACGGAAAACAGTATTGTAACTCATCTTCAAATGAGTTGCCCTGACAAAATGTTCTATCCACTTTCAAAGGATTGCGTTTGCCATAATATGAAGGCAACAACGCTTGTTGATGTACTTAATTGCTGTAAGGGTACTTTTGGTGAGGAAATTACTCTTGATGAAGAAACATATCTCGGTGCTAAGAAATGTATCGATGAAATGATAAGGCTTGGTTAAATGAACAAAAAATGTATTATCGCAATGAGCGGTGGCGTTGATTCCAGCGTTGCCGCTTTTTTAATGAAAGAAAAAGGCTATGAATGTATCGGCGCTACAATGAAGCTCTACGATAACGACGAAATCGGTATCAGCAGGGAAAAGACTTGTTGCTCTCTTGACGATATTGAGGACGCAAGAGCTGTTGCAAGGCGCCTCTCTATGCCTTATTATGTTTTTAACTTCAAAGATGAATTTGAAGAAAAGGTAATAAATAAGTTTATCAAAACTTATGAAACGGGTGGTACGCCTAATCCGTGTATCGACTGTAACCGTTATCTTAAGTTTGAAAAGCTTTTTCAGCGTATGTACGAGCTTGGCTATGACTATGTCGTAACGGGTCACTACGCAATTGTTGAGGAAAAAGACGGTTGGTTTTATCTTAAAAAGGGTAAGGACGATACTAAGGACCAAAGCTATGTTCTTTATTCACTTACTCAAAATCAGCTTTCTCATATTCAGTTCCCACTTGGAGAATATTCAAAGTCGGATATTCGTGTCATAGCAGAAGAACAACATTTTCTAAATGCCCGTAAGCGTGACAGTCAGGATATTTGCTTCGTTCCCGATGGCGATTACGCTAAGTTTATTGAAGGCTACCTCGGCAAAACATACCCCGACGGTGATTTTGTTGACATTAACGGCAATGTTATCGGCAGGCACCACGGCATTATCAGATATACAAACGGTCAGCGTAAAGGCCTCGGAGTTGCATTCGGTAAACCTATGTATGTTGCCGGTAAGGATATTGAAAAAAATACCGTCACTCTTTGTACTAACGATGAGCTTTTTTCAAAGGAACTTGAAGCAGTCGACTTCAACGCTCTTATTCCTGATATTCCAAGCGAAATTAAATGTAAGGCTCGTGTTCGTTATAATATGAAAGAGCAACCGTGTACGGCATATGTAAACGGCGATAAGCTTAAGGTTGTTTTTGACGAACCTCAAAGAGCTATTACAAAGGGTCAGGCAGTTGTGCTTTATGACGGCGACACCGTGGTAGGTGGAGGTACAATAGTATGACCGAGCCTAACACTTGCTATAAGCAGTCGGTAACGGCAGTCGTTGTTAAAGACGGTAAAGTCCTTTTGGCTCGCCATACATACGGCGCAGGTAAAAATTTGCTTATTGTACCCGGTGGCTATATCGACGAGGGCGAAACACCCGAAGAAGCCGTCAAGCGTGAATATCTTGAAGAAACCGGTGTTTTGATTGAACCTCGTGATATAATCGCTGTCAGGTTTAATCTTAAGGATTGGTATGTCGCTTTCAGTGCCGATTATGTCGACGGCACTGCTCACAGTGATAACGACGAAAACAGCGAGGTCGTTTGGCTTGATACCGACGAAGCGCTCAAAAGGCAGGATGTGCCCGAGCTTACAAAGAAGCTTATCGAAGCATATTTAAACTCAAACAATTCTTTTACGAAAAAGGATTTTGTCAGCAGGGAAAATCACGGCACTTATTCACTTTATACTAAATAATTACACTATATATTGTTTGTACATTTGTCTAACTAACAATATTTGTAACAGTAAGCTTATAGTCGTTTTTTGCAAAAATATTTATGTTTATATTAAATTTTAGTTCAAAATTCGTTAATGTTTACAATTTGTTCATAAAATAGTGCCATTTCTGTATATTTTTTTATTGAAATTTAATATCGTTAATGGTATACTACTATTAGACTTTTAAGGGGGTAGACTGCCTTGACTAAAGAAGAAAAACAAGCAAAGAAACTTGCCAAGAAAGAGGCAAAATCTGAAAAGAAAGAAGCTAAAGCCGAAAAGGCAAATGCTAAATATAAGGCAAAGGCTGATAAAAAGCACGCCAAGGCTTATTCAAGTTTCGTTAAGGAAACTGAAAAGAAGAATGCTAAGCTTCAGGCAAAGGCTCAAAAAGACGGTAAGGAATTTGTTCCTATCGCAATTCCGAGTGTTGACGAATATCAAACTAAGAAGGAAATTAAAGCCGAGAAGGCTACAACTAAAGCATACGGCAAGTATGTTAAGAAGTTAGAAAAGAAGAACGCTAAGGCTGAAAAGAAATGTGCTAAAAAGGGTAAGCCTTTCGTTCCTGTTCAGATTCCTACAGAAGAGGAATTTGCAAACTCATCAAACGGCAATCAGAACAAAGCAGGTAAGATTATCCTTATGATAATCCTTCTCCTTCTCATCTGGTTCTTGATTTACTTCATCATTATGTATGTAAACGCTGAGTATGTTGCTCCTGTTGTTGAGCAAACAACTGCTTCTGAAGACGGTAGCGACTCAACTCCGGGCGATTACGAGCTTTATTCAAACCCACATGAAATTACAACTACACCTGACTATGATGTAACCGACGCTAAGCGTTTGCTCAAGCAAACTATTCACGATAATTATAAGACTATCGGTTACTCTTCAGATGTATCAAACAGTGCAATTTCGTTTAACAACAGTGTTCAAACCGTTAACGGTGCAGATTGCTATATGTTCACTTGCTCAGGCAAGCAGTTCGCTGTTGCTGTTAAGCTTTCAGCTGTATATTATGTACATAACGGCGAATATACACCACTTTCATTTGCAAACACTGAAATCTTGTTTGACTAATCTAATAAAACTAAAAGGTGCTGATTTTCAGCACCTTTTCTTTTTATTCTATTTTAGGCTCCTTTGTAAAGGGAGCTGTCAGCTATGCTGACTGAGGGATTAAAAAAAGGCGACCAATCGGTCGCATTTTAATATTTAACTATTTAACTTATAACTCAACCTTTTCAGGTACGCCACCGTTTTCCCTTGACTCATCTGCAAGGTAAACAGCCAAATGACCTGCAACGCTGTCGAAAATTGAAGTGCAGGCAAGACTCGGTTTTTCACCTTGAATGAACTTAACAAAGTCCTCTGCAAGTCTTTCGTCGCCACCACCGTGGCCACCGTATGCGCCTACCATATCACCGTTAACATTAAGGTCAACCTCTTCAATCCTGCATTCGCCGTTGTGAGCGTCAGGTGACGGGTCAATAGTTGAAACATAAAACTTCGACTCTTCAAAGTTGCCGTAAATTTCGCCCTTTGTGCCGATAATATGTATTCTTCTCATAGGCTCGGACGAACCACCAACCATATTGTGAGTACCTGTAGCGCCGTTTGCAAAGTTAATAAGCACACTCTGGTGGTCAACAACATTGTTGTCGCACTTGTACATACATCTTGCATATGGGCTGTCACTCTTCATAAGGTTAATTTTATCCTCAATAGTCGGATTTTCAATATCCTCAAGTGCGTCCCATACATAGAACGACCATCTGTCAGGGTGGTCAATGTACAATCTCTTGGTTGAATAAACGCAAGTGTCAACAAGAGGACAGTCTTTCATACAAATTGTGCCGGCACCCTTTGGTGCATTTTCAGGTTTAAATTGGAACTTACTGCCGAAAGAACTGATTTGAGTCGGCTTTGTGTCAGCCATCATCCACATAATAATGTCAAGGTCGTGGCAACATTTTGCAAGAAGCATTGAAGTGTGACACTTGTCGGAATTTGCCCATTTACCTCTTACATATGAAGTTGAAAGGTGATGATACGATACATGCTCGTTAGTTTGAATATTGATTATGTCACCGATTTCACCGTTAACGATTCTTTCCTTAATTCCGTAGTAAAAAGGAGTATATCGAAGCACATGGCAAATCATAACTTTAGAGTTATTCTTTCTTGCGCATTCTACAAGCTCTCTCATTTCCTTTTCGTTAACTGCAAAAGGCTTTTCAAGGAGCATATCGTAGCCACAATTTAAAAGCGGTACTGAAGTTTCAATGTGCTGTTCGTCCATTGTACCATTTATTATAGCGTCTGCAAGCTTACCTTTTTTAGCAAGCTCGTCTGCGTTTTCAAAGCACATATCTTCCGAAAAACCGAACTTTTCCATACAGTGCTTTCTTCTTACAGGGTTAGGGTCGGCAACGCCTACAATCTTTAACAACTCAGGGTTAGTTAAAGCAAGTTTGCTGTAAACCATAGCTCTGTGTCCGGCACCTACTATTATTGCTGTAACCGGTGATTTTTCCATTACTTGTTACCTCTGATTCAAATATATTTTTTATTACTATACACCTAATCAATATTGTTGTAAAGTGTCTAAATTAATTTTTTATATTTTGTTGACAATAAACTTATAAGTATTATAATATATAAATTAGTTATTATAAATTGATAGGAGATATGGCTTGAAATCGTTATTAGTTTACTTAAAAGGATATGTTAAGGAATCGATTTTTGCTCCGTTATTTAAGCTTTTGGAAGCATCATTTGAACTTATCGTTCCTCTCGTTATCGCTTCAATTATCGATAAAGGTATTGCAAACGGCGATACTCATTTCATTTTAGGCAGGGCAGGTATACTTGTCCTTTTGGCAGTTGTAGGTATGGTTGCTGCCATTACTGCTCAGTTCTTCGCTGCAAAGGCTGCAACAGGCTTTGGCAGGGAACTTAGGAGTGCACTTTATCAAAAAATTCAAACTCTTTCGTTTAACGAGCTTGATAACCTCGGTACTTCTTCTTTAATCACCCGTATGACAAACGACGCAAACACTGTTCAAAACGGTGTCAACCTTGTGCTTCGTCTGTTTCTTCGTTCGCCGTTTATCGTGTTCGGCGCTATGATAATGGCATTTTTCATTGATGTTAAATGTGCGCTTATCTTCCTTGTAGCAATCGTTCTTTTGTCAATAGTCGTTTTCGGTATTATGGCTTATACCACACCGGGCTATAAAAAAGTTCAAAGCAAGCTTGACAGCGTTACTCTTATCACAAGGGAAAATTTTGAGGGCGCAAGAGTTATTCGTGCTTTCACAAGCGAAGATAACGAAATAGCAGAGTTTAATAAAAGAAATAATGCTTTGTCATCTCTTCAAAAGGGCGTCGGTAAAATATCTGCTCTTTTAAATCCGGTAACTTATGTAATTATCAATATCGCTATTGTAGTTCTCATTTACTCGGGTGGCGTTAAGGTTAATGTCGGTGACTTGACACAGGGTCAGGTTGTTGCGCTTTATAACTATATGAGCCAAATTCTCGTTGAACTTATTAAACTTGCAAATCTTCTTGTAACTATCACCAAGGCACTTGCTTCTGCCGACAGAATCCAAAGCGTGTTTGAGCAAAAAAGCACACTCGAACATAACACAAATACCGAAAAATCGGACTCATATATCAAGTTTGACAATGTATCACTTAAGTATCATAACGCAGGTGATATGTCGCTTACAAATATTAATTTCAGCGCAAATAAGGGCGATGTTATCGGTGTAATCGGTGGTACCGGTTCGGGTAAGTCAAGCCTTGTTTCTCTTGTACCTCATTTTTATGACGCAAGTCAGGGTACTGTTTTTGTTGAGGGCAAGGATGTAAAATCCTTTGACGATGACGAACTCAGAAATAAAGTCGGCTTCGTTCAGCAACGAGCAGTCCTCTTTAAAGGTACAGTCAGGGATAATATGAAATGGGGCAAGAAGGACGCTACAGACTCTGAAATTGTTGAAGCGTTGAAGCTTGCACAGGTTTATGATACTATTGAGGAAAAGGGTGGCCTTGACTTCTTCATTGCTCAAGGTGGCGCTAATTTGTCCGGTGGTCAAAAACAGCGTTTGTCCGTTGCCCGTGCACTCGTTCGTAAGCCTGAAATTTTCGTGCTTGATGACTCTTCTTCGGCTCTTGACTTTGCAACCGAAGCAAGGCTTCGTGATGCTATCTATTCATTGCCGTATAATCCGACTGTATTTATCGTATCTCAAAGAGCTTCGTCTGTTATGAGCGCCGATAAAATTATCGTGCTTGACGACGGCGCAGTTGTCGGAATAGGTACTCACAGCGAACTTCTTAAAAATTGTGAAGTATATAAGGAAATTTATGTTTCACAATTCGGAAAGGAGGAAGCATAATGAAAAATAAACAAAATAAAGGCACACTAAAAAAAGTATTTTCATATATCGGCAAATATAAATATTATCTTATTTTGTCAATGCTCTTTGCCGGTGTAACCGTCGGTCTTACTCTTTATGCTCCTATTCTTATCGGTAAGGCTATCGACTGTATTGTTTCAAAGGGCAATGTTGACTTTGCTCTTATGAAGTCAATTCTTATCAAAGTTGCAATTATCGTTGCCACAACAGCACTCGTTCAGTGGTTTATGAATGTTTGTAACAACAAGATAACATATAATGTTTCTCGTGACCTTAGAAGAAAAGCTTTTGATAAAATCGAAATTCTTCCTTTTTCATATATCGACTCTCATTCAAAGGGTGATGTTGTCAGCAGAGTAATTACAGATGTCGACCAGCTTTCGGACGGTCTTTTGATGGGCTTTACTCAGTTTTTTACAGGTGTAATTACCATTATCGGCACTCTCGCATTTATGCTCAGCGTTAATGTGTTTATCACTCTCGTGGTTGTTGTTGTAACTCCTCTTTCATTCTTTATCGCAAGGTTTATTGCTAAAAAGACATTTACTATGTTCTCGCTTCAGTCTAAAACAAGAGGTGAGCAGACAGCTTTTATCGACGAAATGATTTCCAACCAAAAGGTTGCCGACGCATATTCTATGGATGAGGAAAATAAAAAGCGCTTTGACAAAATTAATGACGACCTTGCAAAATACTCTCTCAAAGCTACTTTCTTTTCTTCAATCACTAACCCGGCTACAAGATTCGTTAACAGTATCGTTTACGCTGCCGTTGCTCTTTTCGGCGCAATTATGGCAGTTAAGGGTAATATCACCGTCGGTGTGCTTGCTGCATTTTTGTCGTATGCCAACCAGTACACCAAGCCTTTTAACGAAATCAGCTCGGTTGTAACAGAACTTCAAAATGCACTTGCCTGCGCAGGCAGAGTTTTTGAACTTATCGAAGAGGAAAGCGAAACTCCTGATAAGAGTGATGCAAAAGAACTTTCAAATGTATCGGGTAATGTCGATATTGAAAATCTCTATTTCTCATATAATCCTGAAAAGGAACTTTTGAAAAATGTAAATATCAAGGTTGAACCGGGCAAGACCGTTGCTATTGTCGGTCCTACCGGCTGTGGTAAAACTACTCTTATCAATCTTCTTATGCGTTTTTACGACCCGCAAAAGGGTGAAATTAAAATTGACGGTGTTAACACTCAGGACATTACCCGTCAGTCACTTAGGCAAAACTTCGGTATGGTGCTTCAGGATACTTGGCTTAAGTCCGGCACTATCGCCGATAATATCAGGCTCGGCAAGGATGACGCTACCGATGAGGAAATTATTGAAGCTGCCAAAAAAGCACATTCTCATTCGTTCATTAAGCGTTTGCCTGACGGCTATAATACTATGATAGGTGAGGACGGTGGCTCACTTTCTCAGGGTCAAAAGCAACTTCTTTGTATCACTCGTTTAATGCTTTGCCCACCACCTATGCTCATCCTTGATGAAGCTACTTCGTCCATAGATACCCGTACGGAAATCAGGATTCAAAAAGCATTTAATACTCTTATGAAAAACAGAACTACTTTCATAGTAGCACACCGTCTTTCTACGATTCAAAATGCAGACTTGATTTTAGTTATGAATGAAGGTAATATAATAGAGCAGGGAACTCACACTTCTCTTTATAATCAAAAAGGTTTTTACTATAATTTATATAACTCGCAATTTCCAAAAGCTTAATGTTTTTGAGGAGGAAATTTGATGAATATTACAATTATCGGTGCAGGTAAGCTCGGCGTTATGCTTGCAAAAACATTGACAAGTGAAAATCACGACATTACCATTATTGATATTAATGAGGATAAGGTCGGAAAGCTTGTAGAATCACTCGATGTTCAGGGCGTCGGTGGCAGTGCAACCCATTACAATGTGCTTGAAGAGGCTGACACTAAAAATTGCGACCTTTTAATTTGCACCACACCGTCGGATGAAAAGAATATTTTGTCTTGCCTTATTGCAAGGAAAATGGGTGCTAAAAATACTATTGCCCGTGTTCGTAACCCTGAGTACTCATCTCAAATGAACTTTATGAGGGACGAACTCGGCATTTCAATGATGATTAATCCTGACTTTGCCGCTGCGCTTGAAATTTATCGTATTTTGCAGTTTCCGTCTGCTTCTACCGTTGAATCTTTTTCACACGGCAGAATCCATATGGCAGGCTTAAAAATCAGTGAGTCAAGCGTTTTGGCTAATAAAAAAATCAGCGATATTCCGTCAAAGTTTATCAACAGCTTCATCATTTGTGCAGTTTGCAGGGGTGATGAGGTGTACATACCAAACGGTGAATTTGTTATCAAACCTGGTGATGTGCTCCATATTACCGGCTCGCACAATGACCTTGGCAAAATCGTTAAGGAGCTTATCGCTAAAAAGTCAACCAATATCAAAAGCGTAATGCTTATCGGTGGCTCGAGAATTTCAATTTACCTTTGCAATATGCTCACGGCTTCAGGAAAAAATGTTGTCGTTATTGAAAAGAGCAAGGCTAATTGTGACAAACTTTACGAGCATTGCCCAAAGGCAACTATCATCAACGGTGACGCAAGCGACTACTCACTTCTTGCCGAGGAAGGTATTGATAAGGTTGACGCAGTAGTTACTCTTACCGATACCGACGAGGTTAATTTCCTTGTTTCAATGTACAGCGAAAGTATCGGCGTGCCTAAGAATATTACTAAGATAAATAATCAAAATCTCAGCAAAATGCTTACTAAAATGGGTATGGACTCTTATGTCAATATTTCCGAAATCACAAGCGATATTATTACTCAATATGTCCGTGCAAAGTCAAGCGTAAGCTCGTCAAATATGAAAACTCTTTACAAGCTTGTTGACGGCAAAATCGAAGCTATTGAATTTGTAGCAGGCGAAGATTTGAAATTCCTCAATAAGCCTATTTCGTCGCTTAAAATTAAAAAGGATATTCTTATCGCTGCCATTCAGCGTAAAAATAAAACTATTTTCCCAACCGGCTCTGATGTAATCAAAGAGCACGACAGGGTAATTATCGTTTCCAAAGATACAAAAATTTACAGTTTAAACGATATTTTATCGTAAGGAGCAGGTATGAATTATAGGTCTGTATTTTATGTACTCGGCAAAATAATGAATATTTTGGGTCTTGTAATGCTCCTGCCTTTGTTTGTATCGTTTTATTATAATTTGCAGGGCTTTGAGGAAGCTAAGTATTCTTCTTTCATTATCCCTATTGTTTTGTCAATCTGCCTCGGTATGCTTTTAAAACTTGCAAAACCGTCGTCAGTCAAAATTTACGCCCGTGAAGGCTTGGTAATTTGTGGTATCGGCTGGATTCTTGTGTCGCTTTTCGGCTCAATTCCTTTTATTATCAGTAATACTATTCCGAACTTTGTCGACGCTTTTTTTGAAACCACTTCCGGCTTTACAACAACCGGCGCAACCGTTTTGACCGAAATTGAGTCAATACCTAAGTCAATTCTGTTTTGGCGAAGCTTTACCCACTGGATAGGTGGTATGGGTATTCTTTGCTTTCTTATTGCAATTGTACCAAAGTCAAACAGTAACTCAATGTATGTTATGAAGGCAGAGGTACCGGGTCCTACTGCAGGTAAGGTAACGCCAAAAATATCCGAAAGTGCCCGTACACTTTATATCATCTATTCTGTTATGACAGTTATTGAAGCGCTTGTGCTTTTCGTCGGCAGCAGGGTAACAGGTGAAAATTTAAGGCTTTTTGACAGCGTTGTAACTGCTTTTGCAACAGCAGGTACAGGTGGTTTCAGTGTACTCAATAATTCTATATTAGGCTATAACAGTAAGTTCGTTGAATGGGTTTGTATAATCTTTATGTTCCTTTTCGGCGTTAACTTTAATCTTTATTATTTCCTTATCACAAAGCGCTTTAAAGAAGCTTTTAAGGATGAAGAACTCAGAGCGTACATAATCATAAATGTAACATTTGTCGCTCTTATTACCCTTAATATTATGGGTACTTATCCTAATATTTCCGACGCTATTCGTGACTCGTTTTTTGCAGTTAATACTTGTATGAGTACTACAGGCTTTTGTACTGCCGACTTTGATTTGTGGCCGACTTTTTCTAAGATTCTTCTTATCCTTGCAATGTGCATCGGCTGCAGCGCAGGCTCAACCGGTGGTGGTATCAAGGTTTCAAGAATTGTACTTTATACAAAGCAGATTGCCCGTGATGTTCGCCTTTCAACTCGACCTAATACAGTCATTAAGGTTAGAATGAATAAAAGAGTAGTTGACCAAAAGGTAATTCGTGGCGTAAATGTTTATCTTATCATTTATATCGCCGTGCTTGCCGTTTCAACCATTCTTGTGTCGCTTGAGGGCTACAGTATTACCACTTGCTTTACTGCCGTTATCGCTTGCTTTAACAATATCGGTCCAGGTCTTGAACTTGTCGGCCCTACGCAGAATTTCGCTTTTCTCGGTATGGGCTCCAAAATAGTTCTTATTATCGATATGCTCGCCGGCAGACTCGAACTTTTCCCAATCATCGCCCTCCTTTCACTAAATACTTGGCGTAAAGCGAAATAATATTTAACCTTATTAAGCCTCCCTTGTGTAAAGGGAGGTGGCACGCTTGCGTGACGGAGGGATTATCGGGCGAACACAGTTCGCCCCTACGGTGATTTTTCTAATTTAGATAGTCTGAAATGACAAAAC
>JBNMGQ010000031.1:0-19115 GCA_050872345.1 Eubacterium sp.
GAATTATATAATAAAGCCAAAGCAAATAAGGCTTTTTCGACAAAATCGGATATGTCCTCTTCATATACATTTTAGAAGGGAAAATTTTTGACAAGTAATATTTAGATACAGACGCTTCGCCGTGCTTTGATTTATACTCCTCAAAATAAAGCTTAGGACCTGCGCCGTCATTACTGCCGTAAACACCGAATGACAAGGATTCGTTAACAAATATAACTTGCTCGTCGGTAATAGGTGCATCGTCAAAAAGCGCATAGCAAACGCTTTTAACATTAAATTCAAACTCTGTAAGTCCCATTTTGGAAAGCTTTAAATTAATGTATTCAAAATCAAGTTTATTCGAAAGCTTTGTAAGCAGAATATATACATCAGCAAAAAATCTTATGCCGAAACCACCTAAAATATAATGCTTGTACATATGAGCAACAGTATGAAGATAAAGGTCGTTTGCACTCATATGGTACTCATATTCTTTTTCTTCATCCTTTGTTGCATTATCCCACACATCTGAAAAATCAGGGTTAAAATCGTGCTCATCAAAGAAAAGGTCACGGTGCCACTCAAAGGTATAATAAGGCTTTTTGAAAAAGTCGTCGGAATTTTCACTGCTTGAAACAACATTATATCCACGACTCTTCATCATAGTTATAATTTTATCTCTGTCAGCCTTATCGTAGAGAATATCATAGTCACTCATTTGGCGCATTTTTTGAAGTGGGTAATAATCTCTGATAACTCCACCCCTCAAAAGCATATATTTAACAGCGTTTTTATTCAGGATTTTTTCAATTTCCTCAAGCTCGTTTTTCATTGCAATCATACGAACAAGTTCGTTTTGAGAATAAAATACAAGCTCTTGCGCCTGAGTCGGTGGTATATCGATTTTATTAATTATAGGAACTATGGTTGAATAGACCTGTTGCTTTTTTGAAATTTCAACAAGTCGATTCCAGTCAATGCCGTTTGGCACGCTCGGTATAGCTTCACCCTTAAGTGCGCATTTAAGCAAAGAAACGAGATATTCACTTTCAATTGATGAGTATTTCATAATTATTCCTCAATAAGATTTTTTGATTTAAGAAGGTTTAAAAGTTCGTTAACATCTGCTCTTGCAGTTTGCTCGTCAACTTCATATTTATCCGTCATAGCCTTAACAATACTGTCCTCAGTTTGTTCTTTTTTAAGAAGTTCAAAAATAAATGCTGCAGTGGCATTATTTTTGATAAGTCCGTTAAATTCCTTGGCAGCACTTCCTGTTGCGATAGCAAAGCTTTCGCCGTCAATAGAATTTGTAACAATACCGTCTTTAAGTTTCATAAATATCACCTTTAAAAATTAATTTTAATTATTTTTTTCAACCAAAGCAACTGCTTCAACATGAGGAGTACGAGGGAACATATCAACAGCGCAAACTCGCTTTGTTATGTATCCTTTTTCGTTAAGAACAGCCAAATCCCTTGCAAGAGTTGAGCTGTCGCACGAAACATAGACTATCCTTTTAGGATTCATATCATAAATTGTATCGAAAAGAGAAGCGTCGCAACCCTTCCTCGGTGGGTCAAGAATTATAACATCGGGCTTGATGCCTTCCTTTTTCAATATTTTTGCACCCTGAGGAGCATCGGCACATATGAAGCGTGCATTATTTATATCATTGATTTTTGCATTAAGCTTAGCATTTTCGATAGCCTGTGGAATAATTTCAATACCGATTAAGCTTTTAACCTTATCAGCCATAGTCAGACCGATTGTACCGACGCCACAGTAAAGGTCGAGTAAGGTTTCATCTTCGCTAAGATTGGCATATTCGCAAGCCTTTGCGTAAAGCTTTTCGCACTGATTATGATTGACCTGATAAAAAGAATTTGGCGAAATGACGAATTTTTTACCGAGTAAAACATCCGTTATATTATCTTCACCCCAAAGAGTAACACTCTTTTTACCGAGAATTACATTTGACTTTTCACGATTGATATTAATTACAACCGATTTTAAACCGTCAACCTTTTCCCTGAGGAGTGAAACAAGAAGTTCACTTTTTGGCAAAGAGTCGCCGTTGATAACAGCGCAAGCCATTATTTCACCTGTCGCATAACCCTTACGAAAATAAATATGGCGAAGCAAACCCTTGCCGGAATTTTCATCATAAGAAGATATATTTGCCTTGTCACACCAAATTGAAAAAGCTTCAATTCCGTTTTTAAACTCTTTTGGCTGGAGAAGGCAATCATCACAGCAGATAATCCTATGACTTTTATAAGCATAAAAGCCGGCAAAAAGCTCACCGTCACAAATTGAGACAGGATACTGAGCCTTATTGCGATAGCGCTTCGTTTCATCTGCGCCGATAATTTCCTCAACTTCAATATCAATCTTGCCTATACGAGTCAAAGCGTCCTGAACTCTGCTCTTTTTATATTCAAGTTCCTCGTCGTAGCTGACATTTCTAAAAGAACAGCCACCACATTTATCCGAGTATTTGCAGTCGCTTTGAATCCTGTTTTGCGACGGCTTAAGAATTTCTTTAATAATACCAATGGCATAATTCTTAGAAGTCTTAATAATATGGGAAATGATTTCATCACCCGGCACAGTGCCACGCACGAAAACAGCAAAGCCGTCATAACGACCGATACCACTGCCCTCGGATGTAAGAGAGTCAATATTCAGTTTTATGTCGTCATTTTTTAACAGCTTCACCTAAATCACCAAGGTATATAATATCATAAATTAATACAAATATAAAGTCTTTTTTATAAACAAATTTTATACAAAACAAAAGCGAATCCGAGAAAAAGCACTCAAATTCGCCATAATTGTTATTTTGCAAGAATATTTGCATTTCTTTCCAAAAGCTCAACTGCGTCAATGCCACATTTTTTGACAATCTCTTTTACACCGGATTCAAAATCAGGCTTACGGGAAGAAAGGTTGTGGCAATCGGAGCCGATTAAATGGATTCTGCCCGACTCAAGATACTTGAAAAGCTTTTTACGCACCGAGCGTGAAGAATCGACAAAAGAGCTTATATTAACCTGAGCAATACAGCCCATTTCAATATAGCTGTCGAGCAAATCGGCATCATCCATAAAAGCAGGATACCTTTCAATATGAGCCAAAATCGGTTTAATGCCGTAATCGTAATCAAGGCTCAAAAGTCTGTCGTAAATATCCTGAGAAAAGTCACAGCTAAAAGGATGCTCAATAAGAGCATAATCGGTATTGCCGATTTTTATTTTATCAAGATTGGAATTACTAAAAAGATATTTTGTTATGTACACTTCTGCTGCAGGAATAAGCTTAGGACTGCCTTCGGGCAACGACTCTTCAAGCAAATGAAGAGCATTGTCACGCCTTGCAACAAAATCATCATAACTGATTGAATCGGAATAATAATGAGGAGTGAGCACAATTGCCTGAGCGCCCTGAGCCTTTAAAGAAGCGATCATTTTAAGGCTTGTTTCAACATCGGGTGAACCGTCGTCGATACCTGGCAAAATATGGCTGTGAACCTCAACAAGATTTTCAATCATATTAATTCCCATAGCCTTTCCGGCTACAAATAGTTCATTAAAAATCATCCACACGCCTCTCTGTAGCCGGACAAGGCGTATAGTGGGAATTTAGCCATCTCAAAATTATGCCACAGGCAAATTTTGAGGGCAATATAATCGGTATAGTGTGATTTTTCACACTATCACACCTTAAATTTAATATCTTGGGTCATATCGTCCGTAATCAAATCCACCACGATACTCGCCGTATCCGTAATATCCGTAATATCCTCTGCCCTTTGAGCCGTAGCCACTGTAGTTATATGAGTTATAAGGAGTGTCGCCACCCTTGCCTGCTTTTGACTCAACGAAGTTAACAACAAATCCTAAAATCTTAGCGTCGATAAATTCAAGCGAAGAAAGTGCTTTTTGAAGCTCAGGATGAGTAGTTTGGTTGTTACGAACGACAAGAACGATACCGTCCGACTGACGAATAAGAGGAAGTGCGTCAGACACAACATTAAGTGGTGGAGTATCAATAATTATGTAGTCAAAATCCTTGCTTACGCTGTTCAAAAACTCCTTCATAAAATCGGAACCGAGAAGCTCGGCAGGGTTAGGTGGAATATTACCTGCACAGATAAGCGAAAGGTTTTCGTACTTAGTAGGATGCATAATACCGAAAATATCCGTTTTATGCTTACCCGAAATAGTGTCGCTGAGGTAATTTGTAAGACCCGGAGCATTCGGAAGAGAAAAATACTGATGAATCTTCGGCTTACGAAGGTCGGCGTCGATAAGGAGAACTCTTTGGTCAGCCTGAGAAATAGTTGCTGCAAGGTTTACTGTTGTAGTTGTTTTGCCTTCGCTCGGAAGAGAAGAAGAAACAACAATTATCTTACAGCCCTTTTTAACGACAGAGAACATAATGTTTGCTCTGATAGTTTTATACGACTCTTCGATTCTGAATTTTAAATCGGTTGGAATTTGAGCATCATCAATAAGCATACGGGAAGGATGAGATGATATTTTTTTATCTCTTTTTCTGTTCATTTACGCTTCCTCCTTTACACTTGACGAATTATGCTTTTTCGGCTTTTTGTTACTTATTTCAAATTCAGGGATAGTACCGAGAACCGGAATATTGTACCTGTCTGTAAGACCTTCGCTTGATTTGATACGAACATCAAGAAGGTCACGCAGGATAATATAAGCAACGGCAATAACTGCACCTGCAACAAAGCCGATAAGAGTTTTTTGAACTACGCCCATACCGTTAGGTGATGAAGCCTCAATGGCAGCATCTTCAACGGAAGCGTTAAGAAGGCCGTTATTTTTCGTTTCCATAACCTCAGGCACTGTCTTTTCAAGCTGGTGCGCTATTTGGTAAGCAGTACCGGAATCATTGGTTGTAACGCTCATAATCATAATAGCCGTATCTTCTTTAGTTGTAATTGAAAGAGCACCCTTAATATCTTTATAGGAATAGTTGGTTGAGTAATTGTCATTAAGCTCTTTGGCTACTTTTTTGCTAAACTCGTTGGTGTTAAACATTTCTGTATATGTTTCCATCATCTGCATAGCATAGTTCATCTTACTTGTATTACTTGCAGCATTCCTCGACTGGGTCGAATCGGAAAGTTCCTGCTGAGATTCAACTGCGTAAACGAAAAATTTAACGCTTGAAGAATATGTCTGCGAAGCAAAATTAGCAGAGTAAACATACACAATAAGTGCACCTATAATACAAAAAATTGCTACAAGCTTCCACTTTTTAAGCACGAGCTTCAACATTTTTTGCAAATCGATTTCTGTGTTCATACCTTCTCCTCCGAAAAAATAGAAGTAAATAATATTATAGATATAATACATTGATTCGGTCTATTTGTCAACAGAGTTATTAAGAATATCGACATTAAAATTAAGTATTGACAAAATTTATTAAATCGTTGATAATGAAATGTGAATTATTTTTATTTTTCAAAGGAAAGGAGTTTTTATGAAAGATAATAAAATCAAGATGCCGATTTGGGGCCCTTACTCCAAGAAATATATGGGCATTTCAAAAATAGTGGAAGAGCTTGCAGACAAGGGTGCAAGATACGACTTTTCAATCCACCCTACCCTTTGGAACAGTTCGACCCCTGTACCTAATGTTACGGTACCGTCAAACTACCATTTGTGGAGCTGCAAAAACGACTACACCTTCTATTCTTACAGATACGAACTTATGTGGAAGGACCAGGTTTACGCCGATGTTTCATTTTCAAAAGCAGATGATGACGCAT
Organism: Eubacterium sp.; assembly: GCA_050872345.1. Lineage (GTDB taxonomy): Bacteria > Bacillota > Clostridia > Oscillospirales > Acutalibacteraceae > Eubacterium_R. Next base: position 5,783 of record JBNMGQ010000031.1, read on the forward strand.
ACCTTATGAGGTGTGAAATATTTAACAACACCTCTCTTTCACAAAACTGTATTTTAAATATATTCGCATCTCTTGAATTTCCACACCCTACTTACTGCGAAGTAAGTGTACCAAACGGTGCAATACTCAAAACTGCCAACGATTATGTTGACTACTCATACGCAGTTGAAAGACCTTGGGATGAAGAAAATCCTGACGGTATGTTCAAGGGTATGTTTGCCGACAAAGATTTTTATCTCGGCAAAGGTCTTGGCGACAGATGTGAAAACTACCATGTTCACTTTTTAAATCTTCAACCGTTCGGTTGTGTTAAGGGTGACAAGGTATCATATTCATTTGATGATAACGGTATCGGTAATCCTGTTATCGCCGTAAGATACAAGAGCGCAACAGACGGTGACGCAAAGTTTGATATGAACGGCACCGAGGTTACATTTGCTCACAGTGACGAGCTTGCAATCGCTTACATTCCTTATATGCAAAGCTTTACTCTTGAAAGCCTTGGCACGGCAGGTATTGAGCTTGATTTTTTGTGCGTCGTTGACGAAAGCCAAAAAGATAAAATCAAATGTGAAAACAAGCCACAACCTTATATGCCTGAAATTGAAACAAAGGTGCTTGAAAAAGGTCACATAACAAAGCTTACATATGACTGCATTGACAAGCCGTTCTACATTCTTACAAACAACAAGAACACCCGTGAAAGAAAGCTTGACTCAGGCTGTCTTGAAGATGCGCTTATCAACAGACTTTCAAACGGTGACCATACATATGATGAACTTAGGGAAACATTCTCGGGTTCATTCCAAAGAAAGCACAGCGATGACGGTTTCTTCCACAATTCGCTTATCAAATCGATTTTCATTGAGCCTAACACTTCTCATATTGAATATGTTATGCTTTCTCAGTCTGAACCGAAACAGCTTTCAGACGAGGAATACGAAGCAATTTACCAAAATGCAAAGAAAGGCAGTGAGCCTGCAAACTTCAACGAAGCAGGTAAGAAATACACACTTTCTACGGAAATACTCAAATCAACCCTTTTGACAAATGTTGTTTACCCTGTTTACCGTCACGGTGAAAATGTTATCCACCATACACCGGGCAAGAGATGGGACAGCTTTTACACTTGGGACAGTGGATTTATCGGTATGGGCTTACTTGAATTTTCACCTAAGCTTTGCCAATATGCGCTTGATATGTATTTCTGTGACGATACTAACAAGGACTTCTGCTTTCTCCTTCACGGTTCGCTTGTACCTACTCAGTTTGTTGAATATCTTGAACTTTTGAAGCGTACAAATGACAAGGAAAGTCTTGCTTTTCTTTACGACAAAGCTAAACTTTACTATGAATTTTTGCGTGGCAGAACTCACAAGTCAACCGTTGCAAAGTTCAACAACGGCTTGCTCACAACTTATGACTACTGGTATTCTCACTGTGGTATGGACGACTACCCTGCTCAGGTTGAAATGATGAAGAGGTATTCTCAAAAATACACATGTCCTTGCCTTTCAACTGCGCAAATCATCCGTGCAGGCAAAATTATGAAAATGGTAGCCGATTCACTCGGCAGATACGACGACATTAAGGTTTACGACGAAGACATTGAATATTCGACAAAAGCGCTCAACGACCTTGCTTGGGACGAAGAAAGCGGTTACTTCGGATATACCGAATATGACGAAAACGGCAATGTTAAAGGTATCATGAGAACCGAGGACGGCGAAAACTTCAACAAGGGTATGGACGGTGTTTATCCTATCGTTGCCGGCGCTGTTGAGGGCGAAAGAAAGCAAAGGCTTCTTGAACATATTAAAAATCCTAAGGAAATGTGGTCAAGGGCAGGTGTTTCAGCCGTTGATATGAGCGCATCATACTACTTTGACGACGGATACTGGAACGGTAATGTTTGGATGAGCCACCAGTGGTTCATTTGGAAAACAATGCTCGATAACGGCGAAGCCGACTTTGCTTTTGACATTGCAAACCTTGCACTTGATATGTGGAAGGACGAAACAGACTTTACATACAACACATATGAGTGCTTCGGTATCGCAACAAAGCGTGGTGGCTGGTTTCACAATTTCGGTGGTCTTTCTGCTCCTATCTGCATTTGGGCAAACGCTTACTACAAACCTCAAACAGTTACAACAGGTTTTGATGTTTGGACAGACTACCAAAAAACAACTGATACTAGTGCAAATATCAAGTTTAAATATTTCGGCAATTGTGACAAGTATACTATGATTGTTACACTCAGTGACAAGGCTGATTATGTTGCTTTCCTCGACGGAAAAGAAGTTGAATTTAATGAAAGAAACAAAGGCAGTCTTGAGTTTACATTTAACGGTGACATTAAGTCGGGCATACTTGAAATTAAAGAAAAGCAGGAGTAAAAAATGGGAAACAAAATTTACGGCAGTAATAACGAGCCACTTAAAATTCAATTTATAACCGACACTCATTATTACTCAAGAAAAGTCGGTACAACCGGTAAAGCATACGAAAAAGCAGAGTCAAAATCGCAAAAGGTAATCAAAGATACAGATCTTGTTATCAAAGCAGGTTTTGATATGCTTTGCGAGGACAAATCGACAGACATAGTTGTTCTTGCAGGTGACACAACCCGTGACGGTGAAATTGAATCACACAAGGAATTTATTGAAATGCTTCGTGACCTTAAGAAGCGTGGCAAAAGAGTTTATGTAATCACGGCTACTCACGATTTCCGTGACCGTGGTGTTGCTAACGGTTATGACGGCGACAAGCAGATTGAAGTACCTGCTGTTGAGGACAGGCACGATTTATGGGATATGTACTACGAATTCGGTCCGAACGAAGCTATTTCAACTCATCCGGATTCAATGAGCTATGTTGTTCAGCTTGCTCCGGGTTACCGTCTTTTCGCTTTGAACGACGATACAAACTACAAACCTGAGGGTGAAAGAGGTTCAGGCTTTTCCGACGACTGTATGAAGTGGATTATGGAACAGCTTGAGGATGCTAAGAAAAACGACCAATTCGTTATAGCTATGACTCACCACCCTATGATTGCGCCGTCACCTTTCTATGCTATTATCGGTAAAGGCGATATGCAAAGAAATCACGAAACCACAAGGCAGATTTTTGCCGATGCAGGTCTTTCGTGTATGCTCACGGGTCACACTCATATTCACGACATAAGCTATGTTGTTACCGACAAGGGCAACACATTTTATGACATTGCCTGTGGCGCTATGGTTGGTTGCCCTCCTACTATGCGTAATGTTACACTCGACCCTAAAAACGGTAAGGTCGATGTTGAAACTGTAATGATTAAAGATGTACCGGGTCTTGACACAAACGGCAAGCCTTTTGACGAATATATGAAAGGCTTCTTCTTCGGAATGATTGGCGAAATCGTTTGGGCAATGGGCAACGACATTGACCGTCTTGCCGAAATGACTGACGCATTTTCAATTCCGGGTGAAAAGGTTAAAAAGCTTGCTTGGCTTATTAAACCTATCGGTAAATGGCTCAACAAACTTACATTTAAGAAAGTATGGAAGCTTTGCAAAAAGGAAAGTGGACTCAAGAAAGCAGATATTGCAGATATTGCCGACAACAAGGTTGTTGACTTCATTCTTGAGCTTGTTCAAAACCTTTACTGTGGTGACTCACCTTACGGTCCTGACACAAGAGAATACAAGCTCACCTGTGGACTTCTCAATGTAATTGACTCATTCCTTGACACAATTCACTTGAAGATAGGCAAATTCCTTAAGGGTGCAACAAGTGTTCGTTCACTCGTTGAGCCACTTCTTTGGAATCCGGGTTACTGCGACGCAGAAGCTACGCTTCCTCTTCACCCACTTTACGACGACGAAAATCCTGCACCTAAAGAAGTATTTAATCAAAAAGAATTTAACGACCCTGTTAAAAAGAGCAAAAAAGGACCTCTCGTGCTCCTTATCTTAATTCTTATCGTTATCCTTCTTCTTGCAATTGTTGTGGGTCTTGTTGCTCTCGTTGTATGGGCAGTTGTTGCAATTATTCACGCAATTTCAGGCACGGCTATGCTCGGCTTACTATTTTCATAAAAAATAAAAAATATATTGCAATAAAGTCTATTTGTTGCTATAATGTTAAAGACTTATTAATTTTTTACATTTAAAAGGAGTAAAATTATGGCAGACGAAAAGAAAAAATTCAGCCTCGGTGGCATTGATAATGCTGCTGCAGAAAAGGGTTCATTTATCAAGACTGTTTGGCAGCTTGTTAAGTTCCTCGTTGTTTCAGGACTTGTAACAATCATCCAGCTTGTTCTTGCTAATGTTCTCCCACTCATCTTCGACAGTGTAACAGCTACACTTCCTACTTTCCTTCAGGGCATCTTCAAGCCTGATGTAATCTTTGACGCTACTACAGCTCAGGGCGCTAAGCAGATTGCTAAGTATGTTGTTGACGGTGTTGTTACTTGGGGTTATCTTCTTCCTTTCTTCCTTTCAAACCTTATTGCTAACATTTACGGTTTCTATCAGAATAAGAAGACTACATTCAAGTCAGATGCACCTTGGTACAACTTCGCTATCTACATTGTACTTATGATTGCACTCATCCTCTTCTCAACTTGGTTCCAGGGTTGGCTCGTTGGTGTTATCGCTAAGGCTCCTTGGGCTTGGTTAAACGGCCTTGCAAGAACTATTGCAGGTTTGGCTGCAGGTTTTGTACAGATGGTTGTTCTCTTCCCTATGGAAAAATTCGTTCTTCTTAAGGAAAAGAAAGGCGAAGACGAAGCAAAGGCTTAATCTTAATACCGTAAACTTTTTAAAGACTGCTGAGAAATCAGCAGTCTTTTTTGTTGGAAATCGAATTGAGGCTCCTTTGTGTAAAGGGAGCTGTCGGTTTACCGACTGAGGGATTGGCAGGCGACCACAGGTCGCCCCTACGATAGTCTTATCATTTTAGACTATCTAAATTAAAAAATTACCGTAGGGCAGGGGTTTACTCCTGCCGTAAGACTTGTTCGGATGGAGCAAGCCCCATCCCTACGAAAGTTTTATCATTTTAGACTATCTAATTAGAAAAATCACCGTAGGGGCGAACTGTGTTCGCCCGTTAATCCCTCCGTCACGCAAGCGTGCCACCTCCCTTTTTAAAGGAGGCTTAATTCGGTTAACCCTACGCTAAACTATAATTTATACAAAACAAAAGGAGAGTCTTTCGACTCTCCTTTCGCTTATTTTATTTAGTTTTAACCGTTTTTGTCTTTGACCAAGATGAGTAAACCTTTTTACCGTTCACTGTTTTATATGTACGAACTCTTACATAATACTTTTTCTTAGCCTTAAGCTTTTTGACTGTCGTTTTTGTTGTCTTTTGCTTTTTGATTGTTACGGTTTTTTTATTCTTCTTGAACTTCTTATCGGTTGCAAGTTGAATTTGATAACCTTTTACACCACTGACCTTTGCCCAAGTGATTGCAACTGCTTTCTTTGAGCCTGTTGCCTTTTTAATTTTGGTTGATTTCGGCTTTGCGACCGATTTCGTTGCAACGGTTGTTGAAGTTGTCGGTGCAGTTGCAGGAACTGTTGTAGGCTCACTATTGACAATTGTACTCGGTCCGGTTGTCGGCTGAGCAACCGTTGTAGGCTCTGTAACATTCGGTACGCTCGGAACTTCCGGCTCTTGACTTGAAGGTGGAACAGCCGGTTCAGTCGGTTTAGGCTCCGGCTGACTCGGTGTCGGTGCCGGTGGCTGTGGTGTCGGGTCATCAATGATAGAATTATAATGAATAGTTGCATTTATTAAGCAATCGTTATATTCATAAATTGAAATTTCATTCCATTCTTCTTTTGTGCCCGTGTAGTATACATCTTTTAAACTTGTGCAATTTAAAAATGCATACCTACCAATTCCAGTTACACTGTCAGATATTGTTACATTTATTAAACTTCTGCAGTTTGAAAACGCATACCCGTCAATACTTATTAATTTGTCCGGCAATGTTATATTTGTTAAACTTGTGCAACCTGAAAAAGCACTATCGCCAATATTTGTTACACTATTAGGTATTGTTATACTTGTCAAACTTGAGCAATTTTGAAATGTACCATTATAAATACTCGTCACACTATTTGACATTGTTATATTTGTTAAGTTTGTACAATTATTAAATACATTGTATCCGATACTTATTACGCTGTTTGGTATTGTTATATTCTCTAAACTTGTACAATTGTAAAATGCACCATCGCCGATACTTGTCACACTGTTTGGTATTGTTATATTTTCTAAACTTGCACAATTTGTAAATGCCTGCCTGCCAATACTTATTACACTGTTTGGTATTATTATATTTATCAAGCTTGTGCAATTAAAAAACGCATAATCACCAATATCTGTAACAGTGTTTGGTATAATTATATTTGCTAAGCTTGTGCAATTAAGAAACGCATCATCACCAATTATTGTTACGCTGTTTGGTATTGTTATATTTATCAAGCTTGTGCAACTTGAAAATACTTTACATCCGATACTTGTTACACCGTTTGGTATTGTTATATTTGTTAAGCTTGTGCAATTTTCAAATGCACACCAATCAATACTTGTCACACTGTCCGGTATTGTTACACTTGTTAAACTTGTACAATCTTCAAATGCATACTCACAGATTCTTGTCACACCTGAATTTATAAGAACCGATTTAATATCGGACAAATGACTAAATGGACTTACAGAATAGGAATAATTTGCCATTTCGCCTTCACCACTTATTGTTAATACACCTGTTGAAGTATCAAAAGAATAAGTAACATTACCACCGTTTTTACCACAATTGCCGGTAATTACATCGGCGTATGCTGTAAGGTTAAGAGTTGCTACCGACGACAAAAGCACGGCGAGTGACAAAAGAATTGATAAAAATTTTTTCATACAAGTTCCTCCTAAAACTAATTACCGATTAAATTTTAACACAGCCGATTTACATTTGCAACATTTGACGGTAAATATATATTGTGATATAATATATGTCGATTTTTAAAGGAGGCTGTCGAATGAAGAAAATTTCATCTTTCATTTTAGCTTTAATAATGTCGATTAGTTGTATCTTTTCCGGTGCAACATTTTCATATGCAGACACAAGACCACATGTTGAGGATGCACTGAACAGCCTTGAAACTCAGGCAGGATACATACCGTTTCAAGCTTCGTCGGTGCAATACAATTGCTTCGGATTTATAAGTGATGTCTGTGCAAAGCTTTACGGTGTAACTTACTACAACGAAGTTCAGGTAGGCAACTACAGATACCAACACTCATCAAATTATTTTACCGTTGCCGAAACAACATTGCCTTACACTTCCGACTCTGCTACCCTTTCAAGCTATGCGCTTGGGCTTAAAAACTGGCTTCTTGCAAATGCTGCCGTTGGCGATGTGCTTCAAATAGGCTGTGCAGATGACAATTACAGCAAAAAGCACACAGTTCTTATTCAGCATATTGACGAAGAAAAAATTATGCTTTACCACTCAAACTATGCCACAAGTGGTGTATCTGCTTCTGCCTGCAGAGTTGATACGGTTTATTGGAACAGTTTTGTTTCAAGTCCTACTGCCAACACTAACGGTTCGCTCAACTACCTTTTAGGCTCAAATTTGAAGCTTTCGGGTGGACTCGGAATGTCGATTAACAGATATTCATTTTTAGAGCAAAACTATCAGCTCGATTCACTTTCAAAATACACGGGCAAGATTACCAAAACAGAAAGAAGCAGTTCAACTTCAATAAAAGTATATTGGAAAGAAATCAGCGACGCTACTGCTTACAATCTCGAGTACAGAGCCTACGACTCAAGCGAATGGAAAACTGCGTCAAATCAAATTACAGCAACGAATTACACTGTTAAAAATCTTACCGTAGGCGTTACATATTGTTTCAGAGTAAACGCTTTTGTCGGTGGAATTTGGAAAGATTATTCAACCGAAGTTACAAAATCGGCTCTGCCACCAAAACCGGCGAAAATCACCATTGACTGCTCAAACGGTGGGTTGACATTAAGCTGGGCAAAAAGAAGTGACATAACAGGCGTTAATGTTTACCGTTCAACTTCTAAGAGTGGCACTTATGATTTGATAATGACAGTGCCGAAAGAATCGGGCAATGTTTTCACCGACTACAACATTTCAAACAACCAAACATATTATTACAAAATTGAGCGTTATTTAGATATTAACGGTATCATTTATAAAAGTGAAATGTCGTCTGCATTTTCGGGCGCATATCCACTCGGCAATGTAACTTATCTTAACGCTTATCACGATACAAAGTACGGCGTTTCGCTCAACTGGGACGCTGCTCAAAACGCTTCAAGCTACATTGTAGGCTACAGCGAAAAGAATAAAAACAATTTTACTTTCATTACTATTGACGGCTTAAGCACCCACATTGACAAATTAAAGCTTGGTAAGACTTATCAATTTGTAGTTTATTCGAGCAACTCGTTTGGTCTGGGTACTCCTGTATTTTCAAGCTTTGTAACAATTAAAGCAAAAAAGCCGACGGTTAAGCTTAAGAAAAATAAGAAATCTGTTAAAGTAAGTTGGAAAAAGGTTAACGATGTATCCGGATACAAAATTTACCGTTCAACTTCAAAATCGGGCAAAGCAAAACTTGTTAAAACAGTTAAAGGAAACAAGACTTTCAGCTATACGGACAAGAAAGTTTACAAAAAAACAAGGTACTACTACACCGTTAAAGCATACCAAACGCAAAACAAAAAACAGTATTTAGGCTATGCATCGTCACAGAAAAGCGTGAAATTATAATAAAATTCGCCAAATTTCCAAAGTTTGAAATATAATTTTACAAAAAGCGATAAATTTATTAATAAAACGCTTGACATTTAAAATATTTTTGTATATAATCTTGTGCAGATATTTAATTGAAGTATCAAATACCCCCGAAGCGGTCGGAGGGAGGGAATAAAATGAGCCAAGTAAAAGTTAAAGAAAATGAATCTCTTGACAGTGCACTTAGAAGATTCAAGCGTCAGACTTCTCGTGACGGTATTATCCAGGAAGTTCGCAAGAGAGAGCACTATGAAAAGCCTTCTGTAGCTCGTAAAAAGAAGAGCGAGGCTGCTCGTAAAAGAAAGTATAAATAATTATACATATGGGAGTGGCAATCGTCACTCCCATTATTATTTTCTTGAAACGGTGAAAAAATGAAAGATATGAAAAAGATACTTGTTTTAAACGGTCCTAATCTTAATATGACCGGAATAAGGAAAAAGAATGTTTACGGTGGTGAAACACTTAAACAAATCAACGACGAGCTTAAGCTTTATGGCAAGGCACACGGTGCTAAAATGAGCTTTTTCCAGTCTAACCACGAGGGTGACATTATCGATGTCATTCACGAAAGCAAGGACGAATTTGACGGCGTTGTAATCAATGCCGGTGCTTATACCCATTACTCTTATGCTATCAGGGATGCTATTGAAGCAGTCAGCGACTATACTCCGTTTGTCGAAGTTCATATGTCAGACATACATAAAAGAGAGGATTTTCGCAAAATTTCCGTTATTACAGATGTATGTGTAAAACAAATTTGTGGATTTGGCAAGGATAGTTATAAAATGGGTATTGATTTATTGATGGAAATATTATAAAATAGTGGTATATTAATTTAAAATTACAATTTATTTACTCGGAGGTAAAAAATATGATTTCAGCAGGTGATTTCAGAAACGGCGTTACTTTTGAAGAAGACGGCAATGTTCTTCAGGTAATCGAATTTCAGCATGTAAAGCCAGGTAAGGGCGCTGCTTTCGTAAGAACAAAAACAAAGAATGTTATTACAGGTTCGGTAGTAGAAAAGAGCTACAACCCAACAGCTAAGTTCCCTACTGCTTATATTGAAAGAAAAGAAATGACTTATTCATATAACGACGAAGGTCTTTACTACTTTATGGATAACGACACATTTGATATGGTTCCTGTATCTGAAAGCGACCTTTCAGACAACTTTAAGTTCGTAAAGGAAAACGAAGTTTGCCGTATCCTTTCATACAAGGGCAAGGTATTCGGTGTTGAACCACCTACATTCGTTACTCTTGAAGTTACTGAAACAGAGCCTGGTCTTAAGGGCAACACTGCTACCAACACACTTAAGCCTGCAAAGGTTGAAACAGGTGCAGAAATTCGTGTTCCTCTTTTCATTAACGAAGGCGATATGATCAGAATCGACACAAGAACTTGCGAATATATGGAAAGAGCGTAAGCCTTTTCATATTTTCAAACTTAACTTTGAAAGGAAAATTTACTATGGATACAACTGAAAGCTTAGGCTATCTCAAAGGTTTAATCGAAGGTCTTGACCTTGGCGACAACAAGAAGGAAACAAAAGTATTTTCTGCTATTGTTGATGTACTTTCAAACCTCGTTGAAGATATTGACGATATGACAGACGGTGTTGAAATGCTCGCTGATCAGGTTGACGCTGTTGACGAAGATTTAGCAGACCTTGAAGAATATGTTTACGGCGATGATTACGATGACGAATGTGATTGCGATGATTGCTGTGATGATGAAGATGAGGAATTTGAAGTTGAATGTCCTCTTTGCAACACTCCATTTACAGTTGATGCCGAAACAGCATTAAACGGTACTGTTCCTTGCCCAAACTGTGGCGAAATGCTTGAGTTTGAGGTTGAAGAAGCAGACGATGATGAGGACGCTGAATAATTTTTTTGGAAGGTTTCATACTATGAAAAAATTTTTGGCAGTTATTCTCTGTGCTGTAATTGTTGCTTGCTCTTTTATTGCCTGCTCTAAGTCCGATTCCGGCAAAGATGCTTCAACAACTAAAGAGTCAACTTCCGTTACAGTTGAAAATCCGACTGACAAAGCTAAAATCAAAGATTCCGACGCTATCAACTTTATCAAATCTTCATACTCTGCAAAAGAGCTTGGGCTTGACAAAGTTAAGGATGAATATTCTTTTATGATTTCATCTACCGGCGTTAAAATTGAAGATAAGCAATATGTTAAAGTTGCAGCAAATGTTATGAAAAAGAATGACGAAACTGCTGCAAACGGCAAACCGACATTTTCGCTTACTCCTGTCGGTGAGTACTACATTTCTTACGACGGTAAGGATGTGCTCAAAAAAGACCTTGATACCGGCAAGTATACAAAACTTGAAAACAGGTATCAGGATTATAAAGCTAAAGGCGAAACCGTATCGTCAACTAAAAAAGCTAAGTAAAACAAAAGGTGCTGATTTTCTCAGCACCTTTTTTGTTTGAATATTTTAAGATTGTTTTTGTGGTTTATATTCTTTGCCTGTTATATGGTCGATAGAAATTTCAACTACACAAAGTGGTTTCATAAAAGCGTTAACTTCTTTTTGTATAGCTTCGTCATCAAAAGGAACATATTTTTTAGCAAGGGCAGTAACTGCGTCACGCTTTAGCTTATCGTTAGTAATAACCTTTGCATTGCCGAAAGCGATAACACTTTTGTAATAAGTTGTATACTTCTCGGCAAGCACCTTTTCTTCGCCTACAACGCTAAATGAAACCTTGCTGTTTTCATTAATCGCATCAATCTTATGACCCGACTTAGCACAGTGAAAATAGATTTTATCATTGTAGTAAACAAAATTTACAGGCACACAGTACGGATAGCCACCGTCACCGATAACACCAAGTGTACCGTAGCTTGCAGTGTTTAAAATTTCTTTAACCTGTTCATCCGGCATTTGCTGATGACTTCTTCTCATTTTTCTAAACATAATATCACCCTTTAACCAAAGAAAAATAATAATAGTAAAACTATAACTGCAACTATTCCAAGACCTACAAAAAACTTAATTGCCCTATGAACTGCATCAAAAGTATTAGTTGGCATAATTTGGAAAAATGCATACTTAATCGGTTCTTTAACCTTATTACCAACAAGATTTTTAAACCTTAAGTCATATGTATCAAAGCTTCCGTCACGCTTAAGTTCGATAACTCTTACGCCCCTGTCCTTACCCGGACCGTAAACATGGAAGCCTGCACCCTGAGTATATCCAAGGTCGATACCGTCGACCTTACCGTTGAAAGAATTATTATGGTCGTGACCGAAATATACACCGAGCACTTCACCCTTCTCTTTAAACGCATCAAATTCACCACTGTTAATCTGTGGGTCAGCCGGCGATTCTTTCATAAAGCCTGTTGCATTAACTTTATCCTTATTAAGAACATAAAAGCGATTAGCGTGAGTTCTGAAGCCTCTGACAGCACCTTTAGTGTTCTTTTTAACTTCTGTCAAAAGTTCAAACACTTCACAAAGTGGAATATGCTGAATAACGATAGACGGTATTAAATGACCGTATTCTTTTTCATAGCTGTCACGAGTCTGCCTATACCATTCTATTTGATTTTCGTGAACATTGTCATAACCAATATCAAGATTTGAATGGCTGTCAATAAGATAAAGCAAAAATTTAAGCTCATCGCCGTCTTTAATCTCAATGCAGTGGTTAGCGCAACCGTCAATACCCTTTGCGCTTTCGCCTATGAAACAGTCAAACTCTTGATAAATTTTAAACTGTTCCTCATTGCTGAGTCCAACCTGTCTGTCGTGATTACCGAAACAAACAGTAAACGGAATTTTCCTGTCACGGCAAGGCTTTGTGAGAATATCAAGCGAATTTTTAACAGCATCTCTGTTACCCTTAAAAGTTGTTTTGCCCCATATTTGGTCACCTGAATAAACCACCAAATCAGGCTCTTCCCTATCAAGTGCAGAATTTATCAAATCAAGCGTATCAGGACTGATTTTTTTACCTTCCTGAGTATCGGCTATTTGCAATATCTTAAAGCTATCGTTTTTAAAAGTCAGCATTTTATCACCTCAATTAGTTATTTTAACATATAATGCACTTGACTGCAATAAGCAAAAATACTATAATACGGTTATAAATTTCTGCCCGTAGCACAGTGGCTAATGCAGTAGATTCCGATTCTAAAGACCGAGAGTTCAAATCTCTCCGGGCAGACCAAAAGAAAAAATATAAATTATAGTTTAGCGTAGTAAGTTAAGGCTCCCTTGCAAAGGGAGCTGTCGGTTTACCGACTGAGGGATTGGCTGGCGAACACAGTTCGCCCCTACGGTAATTTTTCTAATATAGACGGTCTGAAATGACAGGATTTTCGTAGGGGCGACCTGTGGTCGCCTTTATAACTACTCACTACGAAACAGTCCACCGGACTGTTTCTCCCAAATTTGTTGCTTCCTTTGGTCGCCAAATTTGGAGTCTCGTGTCTCTTGTGCTACGCACAATTCACTCGTCA
>JBNMGQ010000032.1:0-18016 GCA_050872345.1 Eubacterium sp.
AGATAAGCGAACACAGTTCGCCCGTTTATCAAAGCAAAAAGCCAAGGAATCAATCCTTGGCTTTTATTTTTTTGCAAAGCAATATTGAGATTAAAAGGATAAGTGGGAAAACAGTACCGAAAAGGATACCCATTTTCATATTATCGCCGAGTCTGTCGGAGATAAAACCGACGAGAGTCGGGCCTGCCGTACAGCCGACATCGCCACCGAGAGCAAGCAGGGCAAAAAGCGCCGTGCCTCCCCTTTTAAGCGCTGATGATGCTTTACTAAAGCTACCCGGCCACATAATACCGACCGAAAGTCCACAAAGACCACAACCGATTAAAGCGATAACGCTGTTTGGCACAAGGCTGATTACAAGGTAAGAAGCAATACACAAAACCGAACTTAAGCTCATAAACTTATCAAGCGAAATTTTGTGACCGAATTTACCGTAAAATGCTCTTGAAGTACCCATAAGAAAAGCAAAAGTCATAGGACCGGCAAGGTCGCCTACGGTTTTTGAAACACCTAAGCCTTTTTCGGCAAAGGCAGATGCCCACTGACTTACGCCTTGCTCACTTGCACCGGCGCAAATCATCATTACAAAAAGGAGCCAGAATACTTTGCTTTTGCAAAGTTCACGAATTGACATACCTTTTTCGCCGTCCTCGTGAAGAGAAGCAATCGGCGCTTTGGCAAAAACGAACATATTAGCAACCGGAACGACTGCCCAAACAAACGCAAGGTATCTCCAATTGTTTGTACCCAAAGTTGCAAAAAAGAGAGTTGAAATAAGCACAACACCCATTTGACCCCAGCAGTAAAACGAGTGGAGCAGGCTCATGGCTTTTTCCTTATTATCCGTCGGGCACGCTTCAACAACAGGGCTTACAAGCACTTCGAGAAGTCCACCACCGATGGCGTAAATTGCGACGGCAAGAAGCAAACCCACAAAAGAATTGCTAAACACATTCGGCAAAAATGTCAAGCTTGCAAGACCTAATGCGCACATAAAATGAGCAATAAGCATTGAAGCCTTATAGCCGATTTTGTCAACAAATTTAGCTGAAAGCAAATCGATAAAAAGCTGAATTAAAAAATTGATAGTTATAAGGAGTGTAATTTTTGAAAGTGGAATATTAAATTCCTTTTGAAAGGTGATAAAAAGAAGAGGCGCATAGTTGTTTACTATCGCCTGAACGATATAAGCGATAAAGCAGGCGTTAATCGTGATTTTATATTTACCGTTTGTCATTTAAGATAAAGCTCCACCTGTTTATTTTCAAATGTTTTTTTAATATCGATTATCCTCTGATTTGACGAACCCCTGAAAACAAGCGAAATATCCTTTTTGCTTTCAACAAAAGGACCGTCAACGAGCACATCGATAAGCGAAAGCATCTCGTTGCTTATCTCGGTAAAAGCCCGAGAATTTTTACGCTTACCCATAATTTCCTCAAGCGTGAAACCGGTGTAGCACCACACGGTTTTGTTCGGAAATTTTTCGTGGAACATAACAAGAAAAGGCAAAAGCACCTTTTGATTTTCAGGTTCAAACGGTTCGCCACCCAAAAGCGAAAGACCGTTTATCCAGTCAGGCTCGATTGATTTAAAAATCTCCTCCATAGTTTCTTCCGTAAAAGGCTTGCCGAAAGAGAAATCCCATGTTTGCTCGTTAAAGCAGTTTTTGCAGTGATGCCTGCAACCGGACACAAAAAGCGAAGTGCGCACACCTTCACCGTTTGCAATGTCGTTGTATTTTATTTCACCATAGTTCACAAAATCACCTCTTTATAAACAGCAAAAGGCCTTCCCCTCAAGGGGAAGCCTTTTATTATTGTTTTTATAAATGAAGAACTCTTTCTTTAATTTCCTGAGTTCTGCCCTGATTCCAAAACTGAGTACCGATATAGCCACAAGTTCTTCTTGCAACATTCATCTTATCCTGGTCCTCGTTGCCACATTTAGGGCATCTCCAAATAAGCTTGCCGTCCTCATTTTCAACTATTTGAATTTCACCGTCGTAGCCACAGCACTGGCAGTAGTCACTCTTGGTATTAAGTTCGGCATACATAATATTTTCATAAATATATTTCATTACCTGAAGCACTGCAGGAATGTTGTTTTGCATATTAGGAACTTCAACATAGCTGATAGCACCACCCGGTGAAAGGCGCTGAAATTCCGACTCAAACTTAAGCTTTGTGAAAGCGTCAATCTTCTCTGCCACATGAACATGGTAAGAGTTTGTGATATAGTTTCTGTCTGTAACGCCCGGAATTTTACCGAATCTCTTTTGAAGGCACTTAGCAAATTTGTAAGTGGTTGATTCAAGAGGAGTACCGTAAATACTGAAGTCGATATTAGTTTCTTCCTTCCACTTGTCGCAAGCCTCGTTCATATGCTCCATAACGCTCAAAGCAAAAGGCTTACCGTCAGGGTCGGTGTGTGATTTACCGGTCATATACTTTGTGCACTCGTAAAGACCTGCATAGCCGAGTGAAATTGTTGAATAGCCGTCATAAAGAAGCTTGTCAATCTTTTCACCCTTTTTAAGTCTTGCAAGAGCACCGTGCTGCCAAAGGATAGGTGCAGCGTCGCTGAGTGTACCCTTAAGTCTGTTGTGACGGCACATAAGCGCACGGTAGCAAAGGTCGAGTCTTTCATCAAATATCTTCCAAAACTTGTTCATATCGCCACCTGAAGAACAAGCGACATCAACAAGGTTGATAGTTACAACGCCCTGATTAAATCTGCCGTAATATTTATGCTTAGTCGGATCATAATTCTTAGCGTTTGCAATATTTCCGACGCCGTTTTCGGTAAATCTGTCAGGAGTAAGGAACGAACGACAACCCATACAGGTGTAAACATCACCCTTAAGTTTCTTCATTACCTTTTCGCTGATATAGTCAGGAACCATTCTCTTAGCAGTGCACTTTGCAGCAAGCTCTGTAAGGTAGAAGTATTCCTTATCTTCTGTAATATTATCTTCTTCAAGAACATAAATAAGCTTAGGAAATGCAGGTGTAATCCAAACGCCGTCCTCATTTTTAACGCCCTGGATTCTCTGCTTCAATGTTTCCTCAATAATGAGTGCAAGGTCCTTTTTCTCCTGCTCGTTCTTAGCTTCGTTAAGGTACATAAACACAGTTACAAAAGGAGCCTGTCCGTTAGTTGTGAGAAGAGTTACTACCTGATACTGGATAGTCTGAACACCACGGGAAACCTCATCGTGAAGCATTTTTTCCGTAAGCTTTGTAATCTGTTCTTCGGTCATAGTAATGCCGAGCTCTTCAATTTCCGATTCAACCTGCTTTTTAATCTTCTTACGGCTTACATCAACAAACGGTGCAAGGTGAGAAAGAGAAATTGACTGGCCACCGTACTGACTCGAAGCAACCTGTGCGATAATTTGAGTAGCGATATTGCAGGCAGTTGAAAAGCTGTGTGGCTTTTCAATCATAGTTTCGCTGATAACAGTACCGTTTTGAAGCATATCCTCAAGGTTGACAAGGTCGCAATTGTGCATATGCTGTGCAAAATAGTCGGCGTCGTGGAAATGGATAAGACCTTTTTCGTGAGCGTCAACAATATCTTGCGGCAAAAGGATTCTCTTAGTGATATCCTTTGACACTTCACCGGCCATATAATCACGCTGAACAGAGTTAACGGTAGGATTCTTATTTGAATTTTCCTGCTTTACCTCTTCGTTATTGCACTCGATAAGCGAAAGAATTTGGTCGTCGGTTGTGTTAGCCTTTCTGATAAGTGAACGATTATAGCGATACTTAACATAAAGACGGGCAACATCAAACGCACCCTGCGCCATAATCTGATTTTCCACTATATCTTGTATTTCTTCTACTGAAAGCGCATGATTTGCTTTTGAAATTTTGAACTCAACATACTCTGCAATCTCGATAATTTGACTCTTGGTAAGTTCTTCTTTTTCGCAAGCTGCATTAGCTTTTGAAACGGCTAAAATAATCTTATTAATATCAAAATCAACTTCACTGCCGCTTCTTTTAATGATTTTCATTACCTTACCCCCTATATATTACAAAAGGGTTACACACCCTTTGTCGTGACTGAACCTATCATATCAAATAAGAGTATATATGTCAATAGCAAAAAGGCAAAAAAACACAATATATTGTATTTTGTAACTTTTGACAAAAATATTATACATATATGTAGTTAGTGGATAAATATACAAAAAAGGTTGATTTTTGCCCATTTGAAGCCAAAAATTGATATACAAAAGGGTTACAAAAAAGAAAAAAGCCTTCCCCAAATATGAGGAAAGCCTATTTCTCTCCCTCAGTCGGTAAACCGACAGCTCCCTCGTCAGAGGGAGCCAAGACCTCGCTTCCCTCTGACGAGGGAAGTGTCAGCTACGCTGACGATAGGAGAGAATAAATCATTAATAATTATTATTCTTCAGGAAATCATAAATTCTCTTAGAGTTATTATTATCACGATATTCAAAATACTTCGGTGCATTGAGTCTGTCGCTTTCGTTTTCGACAAAGCCATTATTTGCGAAATATTCAACATCGTTTAAAAGTGCGTCCTCGCTTGTGGAACGGTTACCGAAAAGGTCGGTTTCCATATTAATATACGAACCGTGTGCCTGATTATATTTATCGTAGTCGAACTGATAGAACAAAACAGGCTTATCCATATAATAAACATCCCAGCAAACGGACGAATAGTCGGTGATGAGCATTGAGCAACGCATCATAAGCTCATTTAATGGCATTTTACCGAAAGGAATATAAGTTACCCTACTGCTTACGGCTGCCTTGAAATTGTCAATATAGCCGGCAAATTTAGGGTGGATATAGAAGATAAGACGAGTGTCTGTATCCTTCAGGATTTGATTAAGCCTTGGACTTTGGAGAAGTGACGAATATTTTTTATAATAATCGCTTGCCAAAAACTGATTGTCGCTGACTTCTTCAAGCCAAGAACGCCAAGTAGGCATAAGAAGGATAAACCTTTCGTTAGGTCTTTGCTTATCCTCAAGCACATCCCATCTTGCAAAGCCTGTAATCGGCGCAGTCTTTTCGTTATAGCCAAGCTCGTTGATTGCAATTTCCTGCTCAACCCTACCGGTTGTAACAAAATATTCCATAGCGCTTGTACCCTTCTTGCCGAAAAGCTGATGAACCTGCTTGAGTGCAGTAACGCCGTGCTGAAGGAAAAGTTCCTTCTTCTTAGTAATAGCACGCTTGATAAAGCTCGGCTTGGTTCTCCAAGCATAAAGGTGAGATTTTGAGTCACTTGAAATGCAAACAGCCATATTCATAATGTAAAGCATATGCTTAATGCTCATAAAGTCGACAACATTGTCACCGTACTTTTCAACATTCTTGTATTCGTCGCAACGCTTATCGATAATATAGTAAATGTGCTTCTTCTCTTTTTCATCAAGATTTTCCATACAATACTTGAAGAAATAGTAGCCGTTATCCTGCGCCATTTTGCAGAACTTTTCGTATACAACCCAAATCTTTTTGCGCTTAAGGAAAGGAGAAGCAAAGATATTGAGGAAATATGCAAGCACTTCTCTGCGCTTAATCTCGTTTGTATCGTATTCGCTTCTTTCCCTAAAGCAGAAGTTGATTATGCCACGCTTATTGAAGTATGGGAAAATGATATGCTTTTCGTCCACATCACACTGAACATTTGAAAAATAAAGCTTTTGCTTGATTGCAACGCCCTTGTAGCCAAGCTTAACATACTGCTTAACGCCGTACTTTTCAACAACTGCCCTAACATCCCAATAAATCTCTTTAAGCGGCATATCGGCTTTAAAGTCGAGTGTTGCAATAACCTTTGTAAACTCTTTATTCTTTTCAAGCTTACATTCAAACGGAATTTGAATATCCTCAAGCACACTTCTGTACTTAAGCACAACGCCGTCAAATTTAGCGTTTTGGTCGTTTGGAATATTGAGCACAAGTTCTAAATGATTGCCCTGTGTCTTAAGACCCTTAAGCTTACAAGGTGGATAAATTGCTTCAAGCGATTCTTCCTTTTTGCCGAAGTAAAGCGTAAACTCGTTTTTCGCATTATAAAACGGACTTGTTGCAACCTCGTAAAAAGTAGGAGTCAAATCGTAAAGCGCAAGCATCTTCCTTGTTCTGTCGCTCTTTGCGTCGATAAGCTTCTTAAGGTTGGTGTCAAAATATGACTTAGGAAGAGAATATGTTGCAAAAAGAGGTTCGCAGTAATTTCTCGAAATATCGCCGTCCTTGAACTTATCGATACTCGGCATAACTATGCACTTTTTACCCTTTTTCTTGTCAAAAGCGATAACGCCGACTGTAAATCTCTGCTTATTGTAAACAACAAGTTTTTCAATCAAAATATCAAGAGGAATTTCAAAGCTCTTGGTTTGCTTGTTTTCTTCCGTCAATGGGAGAGTCTTTTGAATAATTCGTTTATTGTTAAGAACTACAAG
Organism: Eubacterium sp.; assembly: GCA_050872345.1. Lineage (GTDB taxonomy): Bacteria > Bacillota > Clostridia > Oscillospirales > Acutalibacteraceae > Eubacterium_R. The sequence continues at coordinate 6,455 of JBNMGQ010000032.1, forward strand.
CTGTTCAAACTCGTAACCCTTTGCGTTTAACGAAACTGCAATTTTCTTATTGCCGTTACTAACGCTCTTTGTTTTGCAATGAACTATATCACGCTCGTCGACGAAACACTCTTCTTCAAAAGCGCTTATATCGTCGATAAATTTAGGGTCAATATTAAGATTAGGGAAAGTACGCTGAATTTCTCTTTGGTGAACTCTGTCCTTGACACTCTTAACACCGAGGTGGCAAAGTGCGTCCTCAAAGTAACTTCTCGGAGTAGTCATAGTGATAACAACATACTTGAACATATCGTTGAAGTTATCGTAAAGAGCCGGACCTACTTCACCCTTAAACCATTTCTTTTCAAAGCAAACGATAGTGTCGTCCTTTGCAATCTTTGAAATAGAGTTAAGGTGAGCATATTCCTTAACAATTTCAGGGTGAATAACCTTATATCTTTTTTCCTTATTCTTGCTGTAATCTTCAATTTCGAGTCCATCATTTTCGCCGGTAAACATAAGGTTAAGAAGCTTTTGGCTGACATCAGAACTGTCATATTTGAAGAATGTTTTGAAATACTCTGTATCTGTATATGAATCACTCATAAAGCTTTCGTCTGCCAAAACCTTTGCAAGCTCTTTTTCGTCATAAATTTGACGGAAAGGAAGAGTGGCAACATCCATATACATACCCCTGTCGTGCATATACTCGTTGTAGTCATACATAAAGAGTATAATCGGCTTTTGGGTAATTGAGTAGTCGAAGAATACAGACGAATAGTCCGTAATAAGTGCGTCGGCACAGTTTAAAAAGCTGTAGTTATCAATGCCCTTTGGGAAAGGCTTAATATGTTTATATTTAGAAAGTGAAATGGAGTCTTTTAAAATAGGGTGGAAGTTTACATAGAAAACCTGATTGTCATTAAGCTTTTTATCAATAAGCTTAAATATTTCCTTAACCTTACTTTCGTAAGCAGAAGTGTTAATATCGTGGTTGCTTGTACCTCTCCAAGTAGGCATATAAGCGTAAACCGTTTTGCCGTCAAGACCGAGCTGGCTCTTAAGTCTTGCGCCCTGTTCTTTGTCAAAGAAAATCTCATTTCTCGGAAAGCCTGCCATAACAACCTTGCCTGTGTAAAGGTCATTAAGGTTATAATCCTCCATCATAACCTCTTTTGTAAAGTCGTTCGGAAATGTGATATAGTCAGCCTGAAGGAAATTGTGCTGAACATTATACATTGACTCAATGCCGAGGCGCATCTTTTTACCGAGTGTTTTAAGAGGAGTACCGTGCCAAGTTTGAAGGTAAACCTGGTCAGGCTTTTTAACAAAATATACAGGGAAAGAACTGTTATTGATAAGATACTTTGCGCTTGCAAGTATTCTTGTATACTTAAATGTTGTTACATCAATAAGCTTAACATCAAGTCCGATTTCCTTGATGAACTCTGAATGAAGCTTCTTGTTTTCCGTGCCGTAATATATTTTGTACTTGCCCGGATAAGATTTAAGTATCTGCCTTACTAAAGCAAGCGAAGAGTCGGAAATGTTTGAGCCGTGGAACGATTCAACCAAAATAACATTCTTTTTAACCTTGCAGTGCTTGTAAAACATACCGTAGTAAAACTTTCTTTTCGGTGTTTTTGAACACATACGGATAATATATTTAAGTAATTTTTTTCTAAGTTGTTTTATTTTATTTAAAAATCCCATTTTTACCTCCGAATTTATTAACCATATACTATTTAATTTTAACACATTTGTAATCGTTTTGCAATATTTATATATTAAATACCCAAAGGCAAAAGAAAAGGACCCGAATGAACGAGTCCTTTAATAAATCTTATTTAATAATCTAAGATTATTTTCTTGTCAAGCCGATATTCTTTGCGCCGAGATAATCGTCAGATGCAGGGAATGAGCACTTGTAAACAACATCAAGTGATGCACTCTTGTCCTTAAGTACGGCAACATTTGCGTGCTTAACATCGATATGAACATTCATAACATAATCAGCCTTTGTGATTTCGTTAGTCTTTGTATTAATAGTAACTACACCTGTACCGCCCTTATAGTCAACAACGAAGTTATCGTTAATTGTACCCTGTGAGAAGGAAAGAACAGAAATAGATTCAACTACTGAAGAAATATCACCGAGTACATTGAAGAAACGACCCTGTGAGTCTGTGCCGGGCATTGAAAGGATAGCTTCCTTAGGCTGAAGTGACATAGTGATAGTACCGTCGCCGTTGTCAACAACGCTTGCTGCAAGAATGTCATCAGGTGTAATCTGTGACTTTGTGCAGTCCATCTTGCCGTCATCTCTTGTATCATTCTTAGGGTCACGGTTACCTGAAGGTGAAAGACCGTTAGTACCACCTGTGAAAAGACCGCCAACGATACCCGGAACAAGCTTGTCAATCATAGCGTTTGACTTGCCTTCAACAAGAAGATTTTCAACATTAAGTTCTTCTGTACCGAGCATTTTATAGTAGCTGTGAGTTTCGCCCGAGTCGGTTACATAATCGGCAGTAAGTGTCTTTGTATAGTCGTAACATTCTTTATAATAGTTAACGACATCATCCTGAGTCTTGAACTCTTTGCCACCGTAAGTGCCGGCTTTAAATTCGTCAATAACAACTGCGTCGGAAGAAGCAGCACTGTCATCGGCAGAAACAGCCTCAATCTTAGGATATTTATTAATTACAATAGCAGTCGCAACAAGGCAAACTACCAAAACAATGGCTAAAAAGCCGTTGAATTTACTAAGTCCGGATTTTCTTTTCATACAAAAATTCCCCTTTGAATATATTGTTACTCTCTTATAATATACTAAAACTGCAAATATTTCAACTGTTTTTTTAATTTAGTCTTTAAAAGTAACAATTATTTGCGTGCCTTTGCCTTCTTCGCTGTTAATTTCAAGCTTTGCATCGTGAAGCTGAGTGATATGTTTTACTATCGCAAGACCTAATCCTGTGCCACCTGTTGCCTTACTTCTGCTCTTGTCAACTCTGAAAAATCTTTCAAAAATTCTTTCCTGATATTTTTTCGGAATACCTATACCTGTGTCCTTTACCGAAACGCTTGCGCCTTTTTCAAGCGGTGTTACGGTAATGTCAACGCTTCCGTTTTCCTTATTATATCTGATAGCGTTGTCAAGAAGGTTATAAACAAGCTCTTCAACAAGCTGAGCCTTGCCACGAATGTAACACTGCTCGCCCGAAAGAGAAATTGTAACATTCTTATTGAGTGCGTTAATGTTAAGCGCTTCAACGCATTTTTTTGCAATGTCGTAAAGGTCAACCGACTCAAAAGTCATTTTTTCTTCGTCGCTTTCCTCAAGCTGAGAAAGCTGAATAATATCTTCGCTTAAGCTTACAAGCCTTAAAGCCTGTTTTCTTATTACACCTGCAAACGGTTTTACATCTTCCTCCTTTGCCATACCGGTTTCGATAAGTTCGGCATAGCCTGCAATGGAAGTAAGTGGCGTTTTAAGCTCGTGCGAAACATTAGCCGTAAACTGCTTTTTTTGTTTATCAAGCATTTTCTGCTTTTTCTTTTGCTCCAAAAGTGCATTTACAAGTGGCTTAAGCTCCTCGTCACAATCGGACTTGAATTTATCAACATCGTCAAGATTTTGACCGAGCGCAGTAATAGGCTTAATAATGCTTTTTGTTATGCCCATACTTACAAAAATTGCTATAACTATAACTGCAAGCAGGCAAAGAAGAATATAAATGATATAATCCTTAAAGAAATTTCCTATGCTCGTAGCCTGACTTGAAATACGCACAACATTGCCGTTATCAAGTGTTTTGGCAAAGTAGTACACCTTTTCCTTTTGTGTGTCGCTGTGCCTTGTGACGGTTGCTTCGCCGTCCTTCTTCGCTTTTATAAACTCTTCACGGTTACTGTGATTATCAAGCGTTGAGGCATCCTCGACACTGTCGGCAATTACATCGCCGTTTGAAGAAATAAGCGTAATTCTTATATTATCGTCAATATGATTTGTGATAAAAGAGGTGTCGTCGTTTTCATTAAGCTGTGCCTCAACAACGGTTTCAATCACCCTGAGTTGTTCCTTAAGTTGCTTATCGCTGTAAGAATAAAAAACCGAAAGAATAAGAACAGCCGTAATCGTTATAACGGAAACACCGAAAGCAAAAATTTTATATAAAGTTTTTTTAGTCAAAAATTACTCACCGACCTTATAGCCGACATTTCTTATAGTTCTGATATGCTCACCGGCAGGACCGAGTTTTTTACGAAGAGCCTGAATATGAACATCAACCGTTCTGTTGCCCTGCTCAAAATCGTAGCCCCATACCATTTCCATAATCCTGTCACGGGTAAGCACAATGCCTTTATTTCTTATAAGATATTTTAAAATCTCATACTCTTTATATGTAAGTTCAACCTCAACACCATCTGCCAAAACAGTATGTTTATTTTCGTCAATCTCAATATTTTTATAGCAAAGAATCGTTTTAATATTTGCGCCCGACCTTCTGAGCACTGCCTTAACTCTTGACACAAGTTCCATAACACCGAACGGTTTAGTAATATAATCGTCGGCACCCATATCAAGACCCTTAACGGCGTCAATCTCGCTCGTTTTTGCAGTCACCATAATAACCGGCAAATTGATATACGCACCGATATGCCTGAGATTTGTCAGTATTGCCAAGCCGTCCTCCTGAGGAAGCATAATGTCAAGAAGCACTATATCCGGCTTTCTCACCTCAAGCGCCTGCATAAATGATTTACCGTCCTCAAAGCCTTTAACTTCAAATTCGGAATTTTTAAGTGCATATATTTCAAGTTCTCGAATTGAGGCATCGTCCTCAACTATATACACAAGTTTTTTTTCACTCATAGTCTACCTCTGTCATCTTACTGCATACTTATTTAAGTATGTTTCAAACTGTTCCATAAATGTCTTATTATTTGAATTTTTAACTCCTTTAAGATAGCTGTGAGTTTGATAACTACCCTGTGAAAGCTCGATAATACAAACTGCCAAATTCGAGCAATGGTCTGCAATACGCTCGTACGAATTAACTATATCAAAGAATAAAATACCGTTTTCAACAGTGCAATTGCCCTGTTCCATTCGTTTTGAATGACGGGCACGAAGCTCTGCCTTAAGATTATCGATAACCTGCTCAAGAGGTTCAACCGTCATGGCAAGTTCAACATTATCATCAATAAACGCTTTAGTCGAATTTTCTATAATTTCAATAACGGCTCTGCCCATAACCTCAAGTTCGTGGTTAGCTTCCTCGCTGAAATGAATCTTAGCCTGATGCATTTTCCTCTTCGTCTTAAGGATATTGTAGCCGTAGTCACCCATACGCTCAAAATTACCGATTGCGTGAGAATACTTGTTAAGCCTCATAGAGTCGGTGGTGTTAAGGTCCATAGCGCTTATCTTAACAAGATAAGTTTCAAGCTGGTCCTCGTAAGAGTCAAGCTTTTTCTCGTTAGCCTTAATCGTTTCGTCCTTTTTATGGCTGTAGCTTTTTATAAACTCAATACACTGCAAAATGTTTGACTGTGCAAGCTCTGCCATTTCGTCGCACTTATCCTTAACCTTATCAAGTGCAAAACCAGGGTTGATAAGGAATCTTTCTTCAACAAGACCGTTTTGCTCTTTAACTTCTTGCTCGCCGTTTTTGTCGTCTTTAATAAGAACATACATAAGCTTTTCAAGTTGCTTACCGAATGGGAAAAGAATGAGAGTGGCAAATACATTGAAAAGTGAATGGATAACAGCTATCATAGCAGGGCTTACATTATCCTCAAAAAACGGCAAACCGAAAATTGCGTTTGCACCGTAGAAAAGAACCATTGCGATAACCACGCCGATTACATTAAATGTAAGGTGCGCCCACGCAGCTCTTTTAGCATTCTTATTAGCGCCGATTGACGAAATAAGAACGGTTGTACACGAGCCGATATTTTGACCCAATATAATAGGAAAAGCAGCCGACACCGTAATTGAACCGGTAGTTGAAAGTGCCTGCAAAATACCGACAGAAGCAGACGAACTTTGAAGAGCAGTAGTAAGAAAAGCACCGGCAAGTATACCCAAAATAGGATTTGAAAACTTAGTCAATATGCTTGTAAATTCAGGCACATCCTTAAGTCCTGCCATAGAGTCACTCATAGTGGTCATACCTATCATCAAAAGACCGAAGCCTAAAACGATATAGCCGATATTATGCTTCTTTTCACTCTTGCAAAACATAACAAGAATTATACCGATAAACGCAAGCACGGGCGCAAATGAGCTTGGCTTCAACAAATTGATGAAAACATTGCCACCTTCAATACCTGCAAGCGAAAGAATCCACGCAGTAACGGTAGTACCGATGTTGGCACCCATAATAATGCCTATAACCTGCCTGAGTGCCATAATGCCACTGTTAACAAAGCCGACAGCCATAACGGTTACGGCACCACTCGACTGGATAACTGCAGTAACAAAAAGGCCTAAAAGAACGCCTTTTATTCTGCTGTCAGTCATTTTTTCAAGGATGGTACCAAGCTTGCTGCCACCCATTTTTTCAAGGCTTTTACCCATTACATCCATACCGAACAGAAACATTGCAAGTCCGCCGATAAGGGTTAAAAAATTGTAAATAGTCATATTGTTTTCCCTTTATTACACAAAAAATTACAGTTAGATATTAAACGTCTCAGGTTAAGTTAAGATATAGTTTATGTTAAGATTGTGTTAAGTTAAATAGATTTTACGCATCATATTATTTCTCTCCCTCAGTCGGTAAACCGACAGCTCCCTCATCAGATGGAGCCAAGTCTTCTTGCTTCCCTCTAACGAGGGAAGTGTCAGCTATGCTGACAATAGGAGAGATAGGCGAACAAAGTTTGCCCCTACGAACTTCCTAATTATTTAGATTTCTATAGATGGGTCGGCGTCCTCGACAACTCTCATAATATAAACAATAAGTACTTTACTATTCACAATAAATCGGTGAAGTTATTGCAAGCGCCTTTTTTTCGCCGTCGACTGTGCCCCAAAGTTCGCACCTATACCAATGCTTCGGCTCAAGGCGAAGTCTTGTATGCCTTTCGTCATACCTTGTTTGAAGCACGACTTTGCCACCGTTTGTGACAATTCTTATTTCTTTATAAACAACCGACTCGTCGCCGGCATCCTTGCTTCTTGAATGTAAGTCGGTAAAGAAACTAAATGTATAATTACCCTTTTTAACCGTGTCGCCTATACCACTTGTAACACCGTGGCGATGAACACGGAAAATAAACTTTGCACCGTGAGAAATAACGGTTTTGCCCATTCTTATTGCACGCAAAGCCGAATGAGCACTTATATCGTCAACATCAAGATATGTACAGCCGTAGTGACCGTGGTCCTCAATTCTGTGCCAATCTCTGCCGTAGGTGGCAGAAATCTTATAACCTTTATCAAGAAGAGAAGTCCAAAATTCAAGTGCCTTGTCGTTTTCCTTTTTCAACGAGTAAAGATTTTGGTGCCAAACTTCGATATAATCAACATTTCTGAAATCACGAACATTAAATTCCCATCTGCCACCGGTACAAAGCGGCGAACCGAGTTGAAACGGATGAGCAATGCCGACAAGCCCACCTGCTGCTTTAACCTGCTTAATTTTTTCATCGATATTGTCAGGTGTAGCATCTCTCCAATCAACAAACTCATTAGCACCGAGCACGAGCATGTGACCGAAATAAGTTGTCCACTCAATACCTCTTATAGTAGGAATAACGCTGTCGTCAAGTTCATCCCATCCTGAAAAAGTATTATGGTCCGTAAGCGCCATAATGGCAAGGTGGTCGTCAACTGCCGACTTTTGAAGTTCGCTTACTGTAAAATCTCCGTCACTGTGAACGGTATGGCAATGAAGCTCACAAGGTAAATAGCTCATTATTCTTCTCCCTCCACAACAATTTTATAATCAACATCACAGCTAACGGAATGTACATTAAGCATAATGTCCCACTCACCCTGTTCAATCTCCGTTTTAACGAAGCCGACAGAAGATTTTTCTGCGCTGATAATATGCTCCTGCTTATTCGACTGCCTGTGAGCACAGCCGATATATCTGCCGTTTGCATCAAGAGAAAGAGTGACAAGATTTTTAATCGGCAAATAGTCCGAAGGCTTGCCCTCGCAAACTTCGTCGTACTTTTCAAGGCAGGCTTTGACCTCTTCAATTGCCTTTTCTCTGTTTTCCAAAGTCTTAGGCGAGTACTCAAAATCAATTTTCATACTCTTTAAACCACTCGGCACATCAAAGCGATGAATCAAATTCGTTTTATTATTATGTACGGTAATTTTACCCTTAGCGTTCAGTAATATCATAATCAGCCCTTCTTTATCTTATTTGTTTTATTTACAAGCTTTGTAATCTGCTTACCGTTATATGACAAGCGCAAAGCATATTTTTTTGATTTTGAAGAATAAAGCTTATTATCCTTAAGCTCCACCGTACCGAATTTAGTATTGTTCTTCGGCACGCATATCTTGACACCTGCATGATACCCTTTTGCCGTGCAATTGATAATTTTTGTAACGCTTTTCTTTTTTTGTGCTTTGCTGAGTTTGTCGTCAAGTCCGACATAAATTGCCGACGAAGTGTAATTATCTTTCCTGCCGAGTGATTTTACATTGCATTTTCGTATTTTTAAGCCGAGAGTATCATAAATATTTATACCTTCGCAGTCACTGACAATTTTGCAATTTTCAATATTTATGTTTTCAAAAAACGACTTGCCTATTCTGTTTGTGCCTATACCCCTTGCAAAGCGAATATTGCAGTTTTTAACAGTAATGTTTTTGCACGCAGTATCGTCCCAAGGAGCGCCGACAGGTGAATTTGATTTTGAAAATGTATTGTCAATCTGCACCGCTTCATTTGAAGATTCACCTATATACACACTGCCTTTAACATTCATATTGCAGTTAATAACCTTTGCATCCTTAACACCTGCAAACTCAACAAAATGACCGTTATAATTATTTTTAAAGCTACACGAATTAATGCTGATATTTTCACCGTGCATAAAAAGAAAGGTTGAATAGCCAACATAATATCCCGTGTCTTTTAATGTTTTTGACTTGTCAGGCTCAGCCTTGCAAACCCAAGTGCCACCGTTGACGGTAATATTTTTAATCGAATTATATCCACCCTCACCCTTTTGTGCTCCGTCAAGCCTTCTTGCATTAATCAAAATACCTTTTCCTTTTGTATCTTGATAAATAACAGCATCATTTGCATTAACGACAGTATTTTCGTAAAGCGAAATTGTCGACGAAATATGATATTCACCCGGCATAAAATTTAAAATAAGCTTACCGTTTGAAGACTCATATATTATTTTATTAATGAGTGAAGTGGCGTCACCACCTTCATTCGGAGAAACGGTAACAACCTTCGTTTCTTCCGTAACTTCTTCACTCACTATTTGAGCGGCATTTGAAACAGTGCAAAAAGCAAAAAAAGTAAGTAACAAGGTCACAAAAAACAGCAATAATTTTTTCATAATTATTATGTATTTCCTTACAAAGTAAATATTAATAGTCTAATTATAAAATATATTGGCATATTTTTCAATTGATATTATTGTATAAAAATGTTATAGTGTTTTTGGTAATATTTAATATCAGGTTAGGTGGTAATTATGAAGCTTAATGATTGGATGAAAGACATTGACGACGATAAGGAAGTGTTAAAGCTTAACCTTATCGGCACACACGACTGCGTTACACAGTTCGTTCAGTTTTCGCACATTTCAAAATGTCAAAACAGAAATATTTACGAACAGCTTTGCCTTGGCGTTCGTGCGCTTGATATTAGAGTTGAGTCAAGGGGTGACAGGCTCAAAATGGTGCATGGCTTTGCAAAAGCATTTAACAAAAACAACCACTTTTCAGCGCAAATGGATATGGACGATGTACTTTCTCACTGCTACCGTTTCCTTAAAGAAAATCCGAGTGAAACAATCGTTTTTCAGTTTAAAAACGACAGCAGAAAAGAAATGGAAAAGTGCTTTGGTTTACTCGTAAACAAATATATAAAGAAAAGACCTTTTTTGTGGTTTATGGAAAACAGAAGTCCTAAGTTAGGCGAAGCAAGAGGTAAGCTTATACTTATCCGTCGTTGCGCTATGGACACAACGGAAGGTCAGGACATTACATACACAGGCATTGATTTTTCAAACTGGGTTGAGCAGGACACTGCAATACCTACGCCTTTGGTTTTAAACACCTCCGGCGAACACGAGATTAGCTTTATCATTCAGGACAGGTTCAAATACAAGCCTGAGCCGAGGTGGTACGAATGTATCAAGCCGTTTCTTGACAGTATGGGCAAGTTTAAAGGCAAGTACATAATCAACTACCTTTCAACAGCCGGTGGACTCAAAGGTCCGTACAACAACGCTAAATTTATCAACCCGAAATTTATGGAATACGAGCTTAAAAAGGGTTACTACTACGGCACGATTTACACCGATTTTCCTACAAAAGAACTCAGTGAAAAGATTATCAAAACAAATTTTGAGGAGCAGTAATTATGAAGTTAGAAGAAATAAACATTCGTGACCCGTTTGTTTTGGCAGTCGACGGTACATATTATCTTTACGGCACAAGAGCAAAAGACTTCGGTTGCAATGTAGGTGGTTTTGATGTTTACACTTCAAACGACCTTGTAAATTGGAGCGACGCCGAGGAATGCTTTAACAGTGAAAAATGGGGACTCAACAGAGAAGTCAACTGGGCGCCCGAGGTGCACAAATACAAGGGCGAATACTATATGCTTGCGACTTTTACGCAGGAAAACGGACTTCGTGGCTCGTACATTTTGAAGTCATCATCTCCACTCGGTCCTTTTAAACCTTACAGCGACGGTGCACTCACACCGGAAGAATGGGAATGCCTCGATGCAACGCTTTACATTTCAAAAATCGGTGAGCCGTATCTTGTATTTTGCCACGAGCACACTCAAATTATTGACGGAACTATTTGCTTTATCAAGCTTAACAAGGAGCTTAACGCAGCCATCAGCCTGCCGACAAAACTTTTTGCAGGTTCAACGCCACCGTGGGCAGACAAAAAGCCTGAGGGCGAGCACTACATAACAGACGGACCTTTCGCTTACAAAACGAGCAAGGGCAAGCTTCTCATAATTTGGTCAACATTCGTTAACCACAAATACTGCCAGTGCGTTGCCCGTTCAAGCGACAATGAACTTAACGGCGTGTTTGAGCACCTTCCTCTTCTTATCGATAACGACGGTGGCCACGGTATGATTTTCAAGGCAAATGATAAGCTTTATTTAAGCTACCATACACCGAACACAAACGGACAGGAACACCCGAAATTTGTCGAGATAAAAGATATGGGCGATAGTATTGAGATTGTGGGATAGGTTGGTAAATTAATGTTTATAATCGGTTGATGGCTTCACCACATTGTATTTTTTCTCTCCCTCAGTCACTATCGTGACAGCTCCTACGGGAGCCGTCCCTTTTGTCACTGCGTGACATTTCCCCACAGTGTGGGGAATCACCCTCGTC
>JBNMGQ010000033.1:0-18011 GCA_050872345.1 Eubacterium sp.
ACATTCGGTCAAACACCAACTCAGGTTAGGAATATGGAAATACCGTCCGATAAAGTGGCTAAACCGTGCCGGATTATAAAACGCAATTAGACTATTCGTAGGGCAGGGGCTTGCTCCTGCCGAAAACATTTATTATTAGCTACTATTTAGAAACGGCTTGGACATCGAGTCCAAGCCGTTTTTGGCACTTTTTGTCTTTCGCTCAGGGGAGTGAATTGTGCAAAGCACAAGAGACACGAGACTCCAAATTTGGTGACCGTAGGGAGCAACAAATTTGGGAGAAACAGTACAGCGCACTGTTTCGTATTGAGTGAGAATAAAGTACAGCACCCATTCGCAAAATACAAAATTTATCTCACTTTCTCAGCTGTATACAGCAAATATTTTATTATTTACTTTCGCCACTGAGTTGTTTCCAGTGAATTTTACAATAATTTTTACCGTCAATCGGTGGGTAATCCTTATCGTCAACTCGTGCTTCGTTATAGCAATCGTATTCCTCGTTATAAGCGCATCTTACTGCATCGCTTCCACCCTCTGTAAGAGCAGGAATGAAAGAATAAAGGAAAATGCAAACAACTGCAAGAACGATAACAACCGGACCGATTTTACCGTTAGTCTTTTCGTCAAGATTTTTGAAAAGCTTTGCAGCGTCGATATTGTCAAGCTTTGTCTTTTCAAAAATGAACTTAACAATAAACTTAGCAATAAGATAACCGAGAACGCCTGCAACAACACCTACAACAAGACCTGCAAGTACATCTGTAGCATAGTGAACCATAAGGTAAACACGGCTGCCCATTGTGCAAATTGCAATTACAGGGAAAAGATAAGCAATCTTCTTTTTATCACTCTTGAAGCAGAGGAACATTGAAGTAGCAATTTCAAAAGCAGCAGTTGTATGACCCGATGGGAAAGAGTAGTCACTTTCACTGAGTGCGCCGGCACCGATATACCAAGACCAGTAATCGGCATTGCCCTGAAGAGTATTATACGGACGAACTCTCAAAGCCATTGGCTTAACTACCAAATTGGTAACAAGCGTACCGATAACGATAGCGAAAATAAGCGAAATACCGTACTTTCTTGTCTTTTTAAAGAAGCAAAGAACTGCACCGACAAGAATAAGAGGAATTACGAATTTTTCATCGCCGAAGGATGTAAAGAACTTTGCAACATATGTAAGAAAAGTACATTGCATTGAACCGAAGAAGTGGAAAACCCACAAGTCAAAGGATGAAAAGACTTTATCAATATTTTCACCCAAAGTAAGCAAAATAGGAAACATTGCCCTACCTCCATTTACAATATATATTTATTACTATAATATACTACCAAATATAGTTAAAAATTTCAATACAAATGTTTAAACTGTTGTTAAACCATTATTTATTCATTATACTTTATTTGTTAATAACGGCTTAAAAATTAGGTGGTAACATTTGAGAAAATAACAATTGAGGAATAAAAATGATTACTAATCCATACAAGGTTTTGGGCGTACCGGACGGTGCAAGCGTTGACGAATGTACAAAAGCGTACAAAAAGCTCGCTAAAAAATACCACCCTGACCTTAATCCAAATGATAAAGATGCCGAAGAAAAAATGTCACAAATCAATGCGGCATACGACCAAATAAAAAACGGCAACGCAAATCAAACCGAATACCGTAATCCGTTTACCGGCTCGGCTAAAAAAAGTACAAGCTCTGCGCCGGACTATTTAAACTCTGTTGCGCAGTTTATAAACACCGGTCAATATATGCAGGCAATTAATTTGCTCAATACAATAGAGGACAGAAACGCAAGGTGGTACTACCTTTCTGCCGTTGCCAACGCTTCAATCGGCAAATGGAACATTGCTCAGGACCATATCAGAACAGCGTATGCAAAAGAGCCTGACAATATGACTTATCATCAGGCTTACACCGACATTACAAACGGTATCAATCCTATCAAAAAGGACCCGTTTTCAAGCTTCTTTGATTTTGGTAACGCTTCGAGTGGTTCAAACACTTACACTTATAATTACGGTGGCAACACTCAAAATGGCAAGACTTACACAGTCAAACCCAGAAGCTGTATCGGAAGAATACTGAGAATAATTTTGATTATTGTTATAATCAGGCTTGTGATTTCACTTGTAAGTGGTTTGTTTTATTCACACAGAACTTACTATTACACTCCACATTACAACTCTTCAAGTCAGTCGCAGGATTTCGGAAACAGTGGCGATTACGCAAGTGACAATTCAGACACAAGTGACAGTGCGTCAAACTATTTCGGCACAGCCGACGGTGACTCTTACACACAATAAAGGTGGCAAATATGAAAAATTGGTTTAGAAAACAAGGATACAAATTTCAGCAGTTTATGCAAGGCAGATACGGCATTGACCAACTTATGAGTGCGCTCATCATTTTCTACTGCATACTGATTTTAATTGCTAACATACTTTACAGATTTTCAAAAATTTCCTATTATGCAGTAAGCGCTATGGGCGTTGTACTTTTCATTTTCGCCATTTATCGTGTTTTCTCAAAAAATATTGAAGAAAGACGGGAAGAAAACGCAAAGTGGCTCAAGTTTTGGCATAAGATTACAGGCTTTTTCAAATTTCAAAATCAAAAATTTAAGCAAAGAAAAACGCATAAATTCGTTAAATGTAAAAATTGTAAAAAGACACTTCGCCTGCCAAAGCATAAAGGTAAAATCAATGTCACCTGCCCGTATTGTAATAATCAGTTCGTAATTAATACAGGCAAGAAAAAATAACAGATACAAAAAAGAGCTTAGAAATTAATCTAAGCTCTTTTTGTTTATAATCCCTCAGTCAGCGAAGCTGACAGCTCCCTTTACAAAGGAGCCAAACCTTGCTTCCCTCTGATGAGGGTGATTCCCCACAGTGTGGGGAAATGTCACGCAGTGACAAAAGGAACGGCTTCCGTAGAAGGTGTCAGCTTTGCTGACGATAGGAGAGAAGTATATAAACCGAATTTTTACTTTCTTCTCTGTGCCAAGTCTGCCGAAATCTTCGCTTTCTTATCGCCTACAATGTCATATTTAAACATAGGGATAATTGAAAGAAGAGCAAGAACACCCGGAAGGGCTGTATATGCAAAGAAGATAATATCTTTTGTCTTTGTAGTAAATGTGCCTGCTGAAAGTGACTCATAGTAGCCTGACTTTTGAACGAAGATAAGACCTACTGCTGTACCGAGAGCAAGGCAAACCTTGATTGTAAGAGTAAGGATAGAGTAGCAAGCGCCCTCCATTCTCTTACCTGTTTCGTGCTCATAGTAGTCAACTGCGTCTGCTGTCATAATCATCGGCATAAGTGTTACTGCGCCGAACTGCAAGCCGATAAGGAAGAGTGACGCATAGAAAAGAACGGTAAGCACCATATTCTTAGGTGATTGGAACCAGAAATGACCGACGATAAATGAGAAAATCGAAGCTGCAAAGCCGTAAACCGAAAGAAGGATATATGCGTTTCTTTCGTTGAGCTTTTTAATGAGAAGTGGGCAAAGCGCCATACTGATCATTGAACCTACGGCAGTTACGATACCGAGAACTGCAACAAGGTTTTGGCTGCCCAAAATTACTGTAGCTGCCTGAACCTGAATACCCATTGCCATCTGTCTGCCAAAGCCAAGGAAGTAGGAAATGATAACGAGCATAAACGGCTTATTATTCTTAAGCGCAAGCGCCATATCCTTGAAAGTAGTCTTTTCGGTAGAAGTGTTTGTAACTCTTTCCTTATTAACAATAGGAATAAGAGCAAAAAGAACACAACCGAGAATTGCAGTCAAAAGAGCCGTGAAGAAATACTCACTGCTAATCATAGGAGTATCGGTTTCGCCACTTTTAACAAAAACTTTTGAACCACCCGGAATGATAAGGCAAACGATTGGAACGATAACCACGCAAGCCGAAAAACCAACCTGCTTAAATGTGTTTGAAATTGAAACGACATTAGTCCTTTCTGTCGGGTTCGGAGTTAAAACAGAAGCGATACCCTGCGAAGGCACATCACCCATTGTCATTGCGATACTCCAAATAAGATATGTAATAAATATCCAAACATAAAGACCGATGCCCTTAAACGGAACTTTAACAAATACAACTGCCGTAAAAATAAGAAGCGGAGCAATTGAATAAAGAATCATTGACTTAAACTTACCGAGCTTGCTGTGTGACCTGTCGACAAGGTTACCTACAACAGGGTCGGCAACGGCAGAAACGATCTTAGCGACCAAGATAAGAATTGCAACAACGCTGACATTTGCACCCAAAATAGAGCCGTCAAATTCTGCCTGATACGAATTGAGGAGTCCGACTATTGCCTGAAAGCCGAACAAACCGAGCGAATATGCCGCAATTTCCTTAAACGACATATGCTTTTTCTTTGTAATATCTTCCATACTTACCTCCAAAAAAGATATTTAAAGCATAAAAGGGTGGAAGTATCGCCATTGATACTTCTACCCTTTTAAATAATTACTTTTAGTCCTTGAATACTTCGCTGAAAAGGTCAATATCAGCCATCTTCATAATTGCAGAGAAAAGTTCTGAACCTGCAACAGGAAGAAGTCTGTTGAAAATTGACATAGCGTGAGCGTCAAGACCGTGAACCATCATAGGTCTCTTATGCTCGATACCGAACATAATCATCTTAACCATAAGGTCGCAATCGGTTGAAATCATATCCATAACCTTCTGACCCTTGCCACCTGCATTAGTCTGGTCACGGAAAATGTCTGTCTTAGTAAAGCCTGGGCAAACAAGGCCAACATAGCACTTACCCTTGAACTCAACTCTGAGTGCTTCGGTGAAGCCCTTAAGAGCAGCCTTAGATGAGCTGTACATTGATGTACCTGCCAAAGTCATAAGAGCAGCAGATGAGTCAATGTTGATGATACCAGGGTCATCCTGAGTTAAAAGAACAGGTAAAAATGTCTTTACACCGTAAACACAAGAATAGAAATTGATGTTCATTGCTCTTTCAATTTCTTCATATGAATATCTGTCAAATCTCTTAAACTTTGGAAGAATACCTGCGTTATTAATAAGAACTGAAGGAACGATACCTTCCTCTTCAAGTTCCTTAGCAAAGTTTTCCCAGTGTTCTCTTGATGATACATCAAAAAGCTTGTATGAAAATTGGTCCTTATACATAGGGCCGAGTTCTTCAATAAACTTAAGCATTTTTGCTTCGTTTCTTGCAACACCTACAACACGACAATTGTGCTTTTTAATAAGTGTAGCTGCAATGCCTGCGCCCATACCACCTGAAGCACCTGTTACGATAACAGTCTTGCCGTTGAGCCAGTCACCACAAATTGCGTTAGTACAATTACTCATAAACAGTAATCCCCCTTTTTCTGAATACTTAATTATTATACAATAGTTTTTTAAACTAATCAATAGCTTTTTATCCAAATTTTTTTAAACAAAAAGTACAACTCAATAAATAATTGTAAACCTAATACAATATTTTAGTTGACATAATGCTTTTGAAGTGTCATAATCTTAGAGAAATTTATTTATGAAAGGCAAAAACTATGGCAGAACAAACTAATTCAAAAGAAACAAACTCTAAAAACAGAAACAAAATACTTTCAATAGTATACATAGGTGTATCGGCTGCGCTTATTGCGATTTGCTCTTGGATTCAAATTCCTTTAACTGTGCCTATCACACTTCAAACTATGGGCGTATGCTTAATTGCAGGTCTTTTAGGTCTTAAAAGAGGTACTCTTGCAACGCTCGTATTTATCGTTTTGGGTGCTATCGGCGTGCCTGTATTTGCAGGATTTACAGGTGGTATGTCGGTTATTTTAGGCTCAACCGGTGGTTACATTATCGGTTTTATTTTTACTGCGCTTATCGTCGGCTTTGCGTCCGATAAATTCAAAGGCAAACTTGTACCACTTATCATTTCAATGGTTATCGGTATTCTTGTTTGCTACGCATTCGGTACTGCTCGGTTTGCCGTTGTTTACAACAGAAATAACGACCCTGCTTCACTTGCAACAATTCTCGGCTGGTGCGTAACTCCTTTTCTTATTCCTGATGCTGTTAAAATTGTAATTGCAGCAATCCTTACAAACAGACTCAAAAGATTTGTAAAATAATGGAAATTCGTTATCATCACGCTTTGTGCCTGCCGAGGTTTCAGGGCAAAGGCTACAGCGACGGTTTTTGCGCAAATATGCAAAAAATCAAAGAAAGCTATAAACACGAAAAAGTAAACTTTATTGAGCACTGCGACGAAGTGTGCGCCTATTGTCCAAACAACATTAACGGCAAATGCAAGGACGAAGAAAAAGTCAAGAAGTACGACGCAAAAGTAGAAGAGCTTATGGCAAAAGGAATAAATCCTACTCCGAGTGCAGTTTGCAGTGATTGTAAATGGTATTACATTTGCAAAAATGTCGATTAACTATTGAAATCAAGCTTAGCGTATAGTAAAATTAATCTATCAAATTTTAGGAGAATTACTATGCATTTACTTGAAATAGATAAAGAAAATTATATAGGTCAGGCTGACCCGTTCATTTTTGAAGCCGACGGTAAATTTTACATTTACACAACCGGTTCTGACGGTATTTACGCTTACTATGCCGACGACCTTTTCGGCAAGTGGAATTTTTACGGCAAAGTTTTCACTTATGAGGGCAACAATGTGCATGACTTTTGGGCACCGAGCGTTATTGAAGTTGACGGCACATACTATATGTACTGCTCATTTGAGTATTTCGACGACGAACCCGACAAAGGTGGCCATCATCAGGCAATGTTTGTATCAAGTTCAAAAAATCCACTCGGTCCGTTTGAAAATGCAAAACAGCTTCTTCATCCGTTTTCAATCGACTCACATGTAGTTAAAAACGAAAACGGAATGTTCATTTTCTATTCAACCAACACATTTGAAGGTGAAAGACCGGGCACTTATATCGTTTGCGACAGACTCGTAACTCCGACAGAAGTTGAGGGCAAGCCTGTTACAATGCTTACACCTACTCTTGACGAAGATATTTATATGCGTGACAGATATAAAAAAGGCGAAAACTGGCACACAATCGAAGGCGCTTTTTATTTCAAAGAAGGTGACTGGCAGTACCTTATGTATTCAGGCAACTGCTACCTTCAGCCGACATACTATATCGGCTACGCAAGAGCCAAGACCGACGAAACAGACCTTACAAAAATTAAGTTTGAAAAGTACCCTGATGAAAACACTTATCATCCGGTTATGAAAGCGAACGAATTTGAGGAGGGCACGGGTCACCATTCAATGATTAAGTATAAAGGTCAGTGGTACGCAATCTACCACGCAAGGGACATTGAGGACGATGGACTTGACGGCGACAGACGAAACGCAAGAATCTGCAAACTCAATGTTAACGACGGAATCATAACGGCAGAAACTTATAAAGACCATATATAATAATCGTTTGACCCCACAATAAAACTATATTTCACAAAGCAAAAGGAGAGCTTTACTGCTCTCCTTTTTGTTTTTATTTTGTCTTAACTCTTGAAATCTTTGACCAATTTGAATATATCTTTGTGCTCTTACCGTTTATTTTCTGTGTTTTGAAAGTACGGATACGAACATAGTATGTTGTTTTTGACTTAAGATTCTTAACAGTTGTCTTTGTTGTAGCCTGCTTTTTGATTGTTACACTCTTTTTATTTTTGCCAAACTTCTTATCGGTCGCAAGCTGAATTTCGTAACCTTTTACGCCTTTAACCTTTGCCCAAGCAATAGTTGTTGAAGCCTTTGCAGCAGTAACTTTTTTAAAGCTTGCCTTTTTCTGCTTTGTGTTTACAATATCTTTGCCTGATTTTTTGTAATTCTTTGGCAACTTTTCTTCGGCTTTGGTGGTAACAGGTACTTCAGTCGTTGAGGCAATAGTTGCCTGAGTTGTAGGCTGTGTTGCAGGAACTGTGGCAGTTGTTGTAGGTGCACTTGTTGCAGGCTGACTCGGTGTCGGAGTTGGTTTAGGTTCAGGAGTCGGTGTTGGTGTCGGAGTCGGTGTCGGGTCAGGTGTCGGGTCAACATTCGGCTTTTCATTAATAACGCCATCGGTACAATGAATTGTGGCATTTTTCAAATATTTATTACTCATCATATTATTATAGATTTCAATACTGTTCCACTCACTTAGTGAGCCTGAATAATAAACATCTGTTATTTTTGCAGAGTCAAAAAATGCAAAATCTTCAATATTTGTTACACTGCTTGGTATCGTCAAACTTGTCAAATTTGTGCATTTACTAAATGCATACCTACCAATATTAGTTACACTGTTTGGTATTGAATACGCAGCATTTGCTTTTCCGACTGGATAAGACAATAATTTTGTTTTATCTTTATTAAAAAGCACACCGTCTTCAGATGAATAGTTCTTATTGTCAGGCGAAACAGTAAATGAACTTAAATCAGAACATGTATTAAAACTTGCGCCGTTAATATAATATCTACTACCGTCACCGAAGCATAAAATATCAGATGATATAGCTATGTTGGTTATATTTCTACAATTTGAAAAAGCATCACTACTCATACAATCAACACTTTCAGGTATAGCATATGAAACATCTTGTTTATTTATTGGATAACGGATTAACTGACTCTTGTCTTTGTTAAAAAGAACACCGTCTTGAGAAGAAAAATACTTGTTGTTTTCATTAACATAAATAGCTTTCAAATTAGTGCAATAAGAAAAGAAAAAATTTTCATTAGAATAGTTTTCAACAGTTTCCGGTATTGTTATACTGTTCAAATATTTAAGATTACCGTCATTTGAATCAAAATCAGGATTTGCATAAATTTCGGTAACTGTTTTGCCCGCAATTTTAGACGGAATAATTAAATCCGTTTCATTTCCGTAATATCCACAAACACTTACAGTATATTCTCCGTTTTCGTGGGGCACTAAAGAATAGGCAAAATCACTATCCGATACAGTGTCGGCATTTGCTGTCAAACTGAGTCCTGCTGTCATACTTAGAAGCATAACAAGGAACATTAATAAGCTTATAACTTTTTTCATTTTAGTTTCTCCTTTAGTAAAATGGTTTTATTTTATATTAATGCAAAAATGCAAAATATACAACTCAATTGTGGTGAACGCATATTTTTTCAGGGTGAAATTAATTATATAACCATAATAATTATATGGAAGCAATTAATATTTGTCAATATAATCTGCTTAAACAAGTATAATGGCAATATAAAAAACAAGGATACCTACTCGGCATCCTTGTTTTTTTTACTGTTCTTTTTAGCGAAAATCAAAAACTTACTGAATACATAATTAAGCACGAGAACAACGACTTGCATAATAAGTTTAGCAATCATATTACCGTTTACATTAATACCGAAAACGGTAACGCTCATTTTACCCATATGGCAAAGTGAAATTGCTATCCAAAGTCCGAGTTCCTCAACGCCGAAGCTGAAAAGCCTTGCGCTGAAAAAACCTGCAATTTCTTTAATAACAACTTGCTTTTTCCACGATTTTGACTCGAAAACCCAAAGCTTATTAGTTACATACGCAAACAAAACTGCAAGCACCCAACTGATTATATTTGATACCAAATATAACTTTTGACCCAAAATCACATCGGCGATTTTGAAGCTGACAAGGCTTACAACAGTAGTAAGTGCGCCGAAAAAGACATAACTTATAAGCTCTTTATATTTTAAAAATAACTTCTTCACTTTGTCAATTACTCTTCAGGTTCACCCGGAAGCTGGTCAACGCCGCAAATAGCTTCCTGTAGACCGAGGTCCTTTTTAATCTGAGTTGTTGAAACGCCCGGTGTTCTGTCAAGAAATACAAGCTCGCAGTAATCTTTGAGGTAATCAAACTTATCACTGCCTGCCCAGTCACCACCCATAACTACGGTGTCAACATGGTACTCCTTAACATCATTAATCTTCTGCTCCCAATTTTCCTCAGGAATTACAAGGTCAACATACCTGATAGCTTCAAGCATTTTTTTCCTTGTTTCGTAGGTATGGTAAGCTTTTTTGCCCTTTGTGGCATTAAATTCATCAGTCGAAAGAGCAACAATGAGATAGTCACCCATTGCCTTTGCCCTTTTTAAAAGACGAATGTGACCGTAATGAAGAAGGTCAAATGTACCGTAAGTTAAAATTCTTTTCATAATTGTCCTCCAAAGGCTGACTAACCTTCGTTAATATCAACCGATTGTTTCTTCCAATTGTTTAATTTAACAACTGATTTATTTGCTATTTTAAACTGATTTTCATATATTGAAATATTATCGTTAAGTTCATCGGTAAAATCTTTTGATTTGATTTCTTTATTTGAAACCTTAATTGACTTAGTGTCGTGATAATATTTTTTATTTGTATAGCAGTTTTCAAGAGTATAACCGGAATCCTTATAAGATACAAAACCTACAGATTTAGGCGCCGAAGCAGAAACATTATAAGCTAAAGAATTATAAATGAATCCATTATAATCGTCAGCAATTGCACCTGCCCTGTATTGACCCGATATAGTTGAGTTTTTAACATAACAGTTAACTATATTTGAATCGTTTGAAGAACTGTGCCTTACCAATCCGGCAACACAATAACCTTTAATGTTAAAGTTTTCGATTCCGAGATTTACGATTTTACCGTTTAATGTTCCGAACAAAGCGAAATCATATTTGTTCTTTTCAATCTTTGCCTTACGGTCATCTTTCTTCTTGGATTTCTTCTTTCTCTCGGATTCAGGCATTCTTGTATCTATCTTAAGATTCTTAATAACATAACCGTCGCCGTTGAAAGTACCGTCAAAAGAAGTGTCGTTAATTTCACTTCCTATAGGTTCAAAGTTCTTACACTTTGACAAATCAATATCTGCAGTTAATTTGACATTTAATCCTTTAAAAGAAGCACCACCGTTAACCATTTTTGCAAAGTTGATAAATTGCTGTGAAGTGCTGATAGTAAACGGATCTGACTTTGTTCCTGTTCCGCCACTGTTCCAATTCAAATCTTTGTCACTTCTGATATATACGGTAATTGAGCAATTATTATTTATAACATAATTGTTAGCAGCATAATAATTATTTCTTATACAGAATTTTCTTAATGTTTTCATCATCTTTGTAGTTGATGATTCTTTATTATTGTTGAATGAAGCTTCGTGACCTTCAACTGCAAAATCAGGAATATTGTAAATCACAATAGCCTTAGGCTTTGCTTTGGTAACCGTTTCAATATCTTTTTTAACGGAATCGTCTGTCGAAACATCATACCATTGAACCTTTGTGAATGTGCCCGGGTCCATTCTGTCGGAAGCAGTATAAATAATAGGAGCATGAGGAAATACAAATATTGAATCATCTTTAGTTGTATTTTTTTCAATATCGTTAACTATACCTTCATAAAGTTCTTTGTCTTCCTCAGACATTTTAATTCCTTTAAATATAGAAATATCCGTTGTTTGAGATGAATCCCAAATTGATGAGTCGGTAAGACCCCACCAACTATATGTGCTTACAAATTTAAAGGCACTGCAGAACATAACAAAGCACATTGCAAATACGGCAACAAGTGACATAGAAATCCAACTGTGCTTATTTGTACACAAGCTTACCAACAGGCAAATTATTACACCCGTCGAAAGTGCAATCTGACTTGCTGCAAGACTGCCTGACATACCAACGCCGTAACCAATGGCGAAAATTGCGCCGAAAAGAAGGAAAAAGCCTATATAATCTTTAAAGCGCTTATTCTTTCTGAATATGTCAATTGCATACATTATCATCATAATAAAGAAAACAACGGTTGCAAACAAGTAAAATCCGTATGTTTTGCTTTGGTATATATCGGTAAAGATATAATCGAATTTTTCAAATTTTGCCAAAGCAATAATTCCTAAAATCACAACAACGCCAAACACAATAAGTACAGTTCTATGTGTTTTGCTTTCGTCTTTATCTGACGGATAAGTTTTTCTGATAATGAGCAGTGCAGCCAAAGCGATAACAGCGAAACCTGCCACTCCGATTTCTGAAATAAAACTGTCTTTTCCGTCAATAAGCCATTTGAAAAGTATTGTTTTAATGCCGCCTTTTGCACCTACAGCACCAAACAATGTTTGTGAAAGACAAGCACCAAGCGCACCATTTGCAAGTAAATAAACGCCATATCCGGCAAAAACAACAGCAGCACCTGCGCCATAAAGCAATAAGTTGATAACTACTGTTTTCTTGTCTTTTTCATAAACAAATAAGAATATAAAATAGATTAAAACAAAAAATCCGAAAAGAAGTCCGATATTCTGCTTAACCATCAAAACCATTGCGTTTGAAAAACCTGCAAGTAAGGTGATTTTAAAATCAGGCTTTTCATTTGCAATAAAGCTTTTACCCATTTTTATAAGAAGAAAAATTGTAAGATATGCGAAAATATCCATCATACGAATATAATCGTAAAAAATCTGAACAACTTCAGACTGGAGATAAAATGCTGTTACCAAGGCACCCATACATGCAGCAATCGGATTAAACAGTTCATTAAATATACGATAAGCAAGATATGCTATAATCGTAAAGAAAATAACGCCCAAAACACGAAGTGCCATAACAGAATAGCCAAATATTTTAGTGAATAAAGCTATAAATGTTATATAACCGGGCATAAATAAATATTCGAAATCTTTATAAACAACCTGTCCATTGTTTATAAGCTGGGCATAATAAGTATACCAACCTTCGGCAACAGGCATAGTTTTGTTGCACAATATTATTGCAAACAAGGCTACAGGAATTATTGTAAAAAGCACACCCAACCTGTAATCTCGATTTTTATCAATTTTTAATTTGTTGTAATTCAGATTTTTAAACATTGATTTCTCCTTACCTCGAAGTTATTTTATTCCTTAGAGTCGGTTAATTTTTCAGATTTTTCATCTTCATCTTTAAAATTAATTCGTTCTTCTTCAACAACCAAAGGTCGGTTCATAATACGAGCATTCATACTCATAATATATTCGCCGAGGAAACCGAGGAAGAAAAGCTGAATGCCACCGAGGAACATTGAGCAAATGATTGCCGGAGCAGTACCACCCGGAAATCTGTCCCACCAAATGAGTTTCATAATAAGGTAAACAATACCGATAACAAAGCTTAAAATACCGATACCGAAACCTGCAAAAGTAGCAATTCTTAGACCCATTTTAGTATAAGAAGTGAACGAAAGCATTGCAGCGTCATAAAGAGAATAGAAATTATTATGAGTTTTGCCTGCCTTACGCTTAGGCTGTTCAAACTCAATGTCCTTTCTCTTAAATCCAAGCTCTGCAACGATACCACGGATAAACGGAGTAGGGTCGTCAAGGTCCTTGAGCACATTGATAAATGCTCTGTCATAAAGAGCAAAGCCTGTAAAATGCTCAATCTGCTCAACAGATGACATTTTCTTGATCATCTTATAATAGCAACTTCTTGCCCAGTACATCAATTTATTTTCTTTACTTGAAGACTTGATTGCGCAAACGATTTTGTAACCGTTTTCCCATTCGTGAACAAATTTAGGAATCATCTCAACAGGGTCCTGAAAATCTGCGCAAATAGGAATGACGCAGTCGCCGTCAACATGAAGCATACCATAATAAGGAGAATTGAACTGACCGAAATTTTTAGCGTTCAAAATCGCCTTAATCTTAGGATTTTGCTTGCAAATCTGCCTAATCAAAGGGCGTGTATTATCGGTAGAACAGTTGTCCATAATAAGAATTTCGTAATCATATTGTGGAAGTTCTTCTGTAATTTCCTTAACAACAGCATTACAAATTTGTACAATATTTTCCTGCTCGTTGTAGCAAGGAATCATAATTCCTATTTTTTTCATATTCTTACCTCACTTTGCTTTTTATTGAATAAAATCTGTGTTACTTTTTTACTGATAAACTTCATTACTAAGCTAATATCAATTGTAATTAAAATAACAAGAACGGCATATAATGTGTCGCTGCTTACATTTGCAAATCTGCCACTTCTCAAAAGGCAATATACCAAACCGTGATACAGATATAATTCATATGATATTTTGCCCATTTTGTCAAGCATCACATTTTCAGCCTTTAATTTCATAGATACAAGCAAAACCGTTATTACAAAAAACGGAGAAGTTAAATATCTCGAAAGAAAAGTTGTATTGATATTATAAATTTGGAAAAATTCCATTTTGTCAAATATTCTGTTACTAAAGAACAGCAAAGATGTCAAAGCTCCAAAAATCAAAAGATTCAAATAATAATGTTTTTGTAAATATTTCTCTATATTTGCTTTATATGAGCCATTGCCCCAAATTACACCTAAAGCAAATACCGGCAATGAATATGCCCAAAACTGAATCCAGTTAGTTTTATGGGTAAGCATGCCAAAAAATACAGTTGTAGCAACTGTAAACAAAACCATTAGTACAGTTCCGACTTTTTTATTGTTTTTACTTATTTTAAATGCGAGCCAAAACTCAAAGTACATAAGCAAAATTTCATAAACATACCAACCGTTTACGGTTAATGTGTTACCACCGTTTATGAAATTCAAAAATAAATTCTTAATATTATAAGTTTCTTCGTTTAAGCCTTGTACGCCCGGTATAAAATAATAAGTTACGAAAGAAAAGAATTGAACGAATACAAACGGAATCAATACTGTTGAAAATCTTTTTTTGAAAAAGCTGTTTAATCCATTTTTATTATAACTGCACATAAGTCCGTATCCGGACAAAAAGAAAAACATTGAAACGGCTAAATTTCCTGTTCCTCTGAAAAAATAAAATGAGTCCACCTGTGGCATTTCGGACAAATGACATAAAATTATGTCAATAGCAAATAAGCCTTTCATAGAATTAGTGTTTTTTCTTGATAAATTATCTGAGTAAAACCCATTTTTACTAAACTTGACATTATAAAAACAGAAAATCAAAAATGCCGGTATCAATATGTTTATCACTTTACTTCTCCTCGTTTATACCACTCAACAGTATTTTTAATACCTGTTTTAAAATCTACTGTCGGTTCAAAACCGGTATCTCTTTTCAAATCATCAATATCTGCGCAAAGGTACATAACCTGATTCGGAAAATAATCAACTGCGCCGAAGTTACATTTTGCGCTCGGACAAGCTATATCACGAATATCTGTAATATAATCCTTAAGGCTTCTTGTTTCGCCTGAGCCGACAGTGTAAATTGCACCGTCCCTGCCCTTTTCGGCAGCAAGGTAAAATGCGTTTGCAATATCGCCGTTATAAAGGAAGTCCCACTGTTGTTCGCCCTTAGTGAAGTCGCAATCTTCACCGTTTAAGAATTTAATAATCGTGCTCATAACCATAGTATGCGCACCGTCGCCCGGACCGTAAGCCGATAAAATTCTGCACCAAATATGCCTGATACCAAGCTGAGAGCATAGGATTCTGCTCATTTTACCTGCTGCAAGCTTAGCGATACCGTAGCCGTTGTTAGGGTTGGTAGGTGATGACGGCGAAACCTTCTCACCGTCCTTAAGCCTGCCGTTTTCAGCCTGACTGCCTGCACCGACAAATACTTCGCAACCGAATCTTTTAGCAAGCTTAACTGCCTCAAGTTCATTTTTGATATTGTTGGTTTGAAGAAGCATATCGTCCCTGTCCTTACCGTAAGGACCTGCCCAAGCAAGGTGAAAGAATGCGTCGTACTTTTCGTCCTTTTCATTTTGAAAATCTGTCATTTCGTCAAGCGAACAATATTCAATTTTTACAAGTGGGTCACTTGGAATCTTATTAACTCGTCCACCCTTGCGAACAAGAACAAGAACCTCTACACCCTCGTTTATAAGTTTTTTAACAAGTGCCGTACCGACTGCACCGGTCGCACCTGTTACAATTGCTTTTTTCATAATTGATGTTCCTAAATTATTGTTTTTCTTCCTTTTTCTTTGCTCGAAATGCCTAAAACTTATTGAGTACAAAATTGAGAGGAATTGTGATTAACAAATTGAGTATCGGCGCAACATAATCATTGATATGGCAAATCGAAGTGAAGAACCAAAGAAGGATATTATGAAGCACTAAGCCTGTACCTGCATAAGAGAGGAAAAGCTTGATAAATGCCTGAACAGGCGAACGCTGTTCCTCGTCCTCCTTTTTGAACACATAGCTGTTGTTCCAATAAAAAGCGTTGGCAACACTCAAAATGAAACCAATAACACTTGCTACATATTTATTAACATGAAGTGGAACAAGGATATAATAAGTTGCATAGGAAATCACTGTATTTGAAAGGCCGACAAGTCCGAACTTTACAAACTGCACAAAGCCGTTCCACACTTCATCTTTAATTTCAACTTTTGTAATTTTGGTAAACACTCTGCGAAACCAGTCCATAATCACCTTGATTATGTGCCAGCACCAGGCTGCAATTTTAATCAGCATACTTTTCCCCAATCATTAAATTATTCACCGTCAAGTGGTTTGATATAAAGATTTTCTCTGAGTTCTTCACGAGGCAAGAACGGAGCAAGGTCCTCAAGAGGAGGACTTACGATAGTACCGTCGTCAAGTCGTCTTGCGCTGCTCTTAGGCTCCCAAACCTGAGTTGTGTCGGTAAAGATTTCGCAAAAAGCAAAGCCCGGCTGAGCAAGTACCTCGTCAACAACCTTTTTCATATCGTCGTTATTGTGAGCACTGTAATAAGGGAAGCCGAAAGCCTCGGCAATCTTAGAAAATTCAGGGAAGGAAAGGTCGTGAGATTCCGGACCGATACCAACCTTGGTATGCTCACTGAAAATATTATTTTGTGTAAGTCTGATTGAATGATAACCTTGATTATTAATAAGGAAAAGCTTAATAGGAAGGTTATTTGTAACAATAGTTTGAAGCTCCTGAAGGTTCATCATTATTGAGCCGTCACCCTCAAGACAAATTGTGTCCTTCTTACCGTCGGCAAGGCAAAGACCGATAGCTGCCGGCAAGCCGTAACCCATACTTGCAATGGCACTGTTGATGATAAATCTTGTGCTCTTTTTCATAGTATAGTTCTGGTGACCGACTACACAACAAGCACCGTTTGAAACGGCAGTGTAACTTTCCTCAGGAAGTTGGTCGCTGAGGTACTTAACAAATGCAAACACATTTGCAAATTCGCCACCGTTGTTCCAATGCCTGTCAAGAGTAACAGGATACTTATGCTTCCAATTTTGGCAAATATCAAGCCATTTTTGGTTTGTAAACACCTTTTCATCTGCAATTTTATTAACGCTTGCAAGGAAATCCTTTGCGTCTGCCCAAATTGCTTTATCGATATGAAGCGTATGCTTCATCATTTCGCTCTTATCAATGTCAACCATGATAACCTTTGCTTCTCTTGCCCAGGTTTCATAGTTATAGCCAACCTGACGAATTGAAATTCTTGTACCGATTGCAACTACAAGGTCGGAGTTTTGAACTGCAAAGTTGCCCGGACGGTCGCCCATATTACCACCACGACCGACATAAAGAGGATGGTCGTTTTCAATAAGGTCAACGCTGTTCCAATAAGTTACGATAGGAACATTAAGTTTTTCAATAGCTTTTCTAAATTCGTCATATCCACCGGAAAGACGGATACCGCCACCGGCATAAATGACAGGTCTTTCAGCCTTTTTAACAGCGTCGAGAACATACTCAACTTCGCTGTCGGCAATATGAGGTGGAAGAAGAGCGTCATCATCGGCAGGGTCATAACCTTTAAGGTCATCTGTTTCGAGAACAGTACCCGGAAGGTCAACAGGAACATCGAGCCAAACAGGACCCGGTCTGCCTGTTGTTGCAAGGTGCCAAGCCTTTTCGCAAGCATAACGAATGTCCATAGGGTCCTCAATCATAGTTGCGTACTTAGTCATTGCCTCAACCGACTTAACAATATCGTATTCCTGATCACCGAGTGAACGAAGATTAATTTCAGGATTTAAAGTTTTAGCATAGCGTGAAGTTGTAGTATATTTTACC
>JBNMGQ010000034.1:0-17693 GCA_050872345.1 Eubacterium sp.
CTGCCAATCCCTCAGTCGGTAAACCGACAGCTCCCTTTGCAAGGGAGCCTTGACTTACTACGATAAACTATAATTTATCACTTCAAAAACTCTTTAACCTCATCAACCTTTGCAAGGCCTTGTTCGTAGCCGAGGTTATAGATATGTTGAATTTTCATCGGTTCACTGTCGAGAGTATGGAAATCGAGCGGTGAGCGTGGAGCGATAACGAGCACATTGCCTCTTTTTTCTTCGTCAAAAACGAGTTTACGCTGAGCGTTATACATTTCGTGTCTTTTAAGCACTGCCTGTGCCACCATAGGATATTTGTGAAGCACCTTCATAGTGGCTTTATCGTGACCGATAGGCTTTTTAACAAAATGCCTGTCCTGAGTCAAAACGACAACACATTTTTCACAGCCGTCCTCATACGCTTTTTTTAGTGGAATCGAGTCGCAAATACCACCGTCAAAATACATATCTTTACCGATTTTAACCGGCTTTGATGCAAGCGGAAGTGCGCAGGAAGCGTGTATAATTTCGCACTCTTTCCTGAAATCGGTCGGATAAAAATATTCAGCCTTGCCTGTTTTTGCATTAGTCGCAACTACGCAAAATTTAGTTTTGCTCTTTTCAAACTCATCATAATTGAGTGGGAACATTTTGTAGGAAAGTTCGCCGAATATCCACTTTGAATTTAGATATTCGCCGTTTTTAACAATAGATTTAAGACCCATATATCTTTCGTCATTAGCATAACCGACGCTAATATCTCTCATTCGGTGATAATTTTTGGCAATGAACGAAACGCCGTTGCAACTGCCTGCCGACACGCCGATAACATAAGGAAAAGTTATATCATTTTCCATAAAAGCGTCGAGCACACCGCTTTCATATGTGGCACGAAGACCGCCACCCTCAAGCACCAAGCCTGAACTGAACATATATCTTCACACTCCTAAAACAAGATAAAAAAACAGACGGCTTCAGTTACCCAAAGCCGTCAAAGTAAATCAGAATTACTCAGCCTTTTTCTTAGCAGGAGCTTTCTTTGCAGCCTTTTTAGGAGCTGACTTCTTAGCAGGAGCTTTCTTTTCTTCCTTTGGCTCTTCTGCCTTTTCTTCTGCTTTAGCTTCTACGATTTCAATTTCGTTGTCACATTCAAAGAAATCGTTATCGTCGAAATACTCAGGTTCCTTGTGAGCTAAAAGCTTTTGAATAGCAATATAAGCAGCAGCAATTACACCTGCGATAGCGACAATAGCACTGATAACCTTTAATAACTTTTTGAAATTCATAATTTTGAACCCCTTTCAAATAACTATTTATATTATAAAGTCAATTAATCATAAAGTCAAGTTAAATTATAATATAATACAAAAACAGCGCAATAAGTCGGAATTTACAGTCAGTCGGGCACTGTATCCGGATTCAATTTATTTTCATTATCAGACTTATTTTTCTGCTTGTTTTCGTACATCATTTTATCAGCCTGTTCGATAACGGTTAAAATATTATCGGTGTCAGGATAATAATGCGAATAGCCGATGGAAACATTCGGCAAGCGCTCTTCATCTTTTCTAAAATCGCTCATTTGAGCCTGAAACGACTCATTAAGAAGTCGAACATTGTCACAATTTTTAGTGATTACAACGCAAAATTCATCGCCACCGTACCTAAAACATTTACCGTAGCGTGCATATGCTTTTTTAATTGCATTGCCGGTAAGCCTTATGCAGTCGTCACCGAATGAATGGCCGTAAATATTATTTGCCTTTTTAAACTCATCAATATCAAAAAATACAATTGCACATTCTTTATCAATATGAGATATAAAGTTTTCATATCCACGGCGATTGATAAGTTCGGTAAGCTTATCGGTTTGCATTACCATTTCAAGCGTGAACACATACATCATAATTGACGCAATTGAAAGGACAACATAAACAACCTTGATTTTGCTGTCAACAAGCTGAATAGCAATACCGACAAGCATAAATACTACCACCAAAGCAAAATAAGCTATGCCGTTATACTGATACCTTTTCATATTCTTTGAAGAAATGTAAATGAAATAAATTATTGAAACAATATAGGCTAAAATGTATATCCAATAAAATTCAGCGTGTGAATAAGTGCTGTTTTCATCAACCGAATAAATAAAGCCGAAATAACCCGAAGCAAATTCTATCAGTGAATGAACAATAAGGAAAATTGCAACCGGCTTTCGGTTTCGTATTTCAATAACCCAAGAAATTAAAAAACCTATTGACGGCGCCAGCGACAGCTCAAGCGCCTTGATAACTATATGAAAAACACGAGTTGACGCACCGGCACCCTGAACCAAAACGCCGAGCCATTCACAAAGTGCCGAAAAAGCAATAACCGTAAAAAGTAAATTAAATATTTTCTTTTTATCCTTTGTAAGCGTCGTACTCGTACCTACAGAAACCTGAATAATAATCATTGCAAATATGCTCAAAATCATAATAGCAGAATAGTATGTAACCATAATTTTAACTTTCTCCGTCTAATTGATTAAAGCAATTATATATTTCTTCAAGAAAAATTTCAAGACAATTCAACTATTTTTTGCCTAAAAACTTTTATCAGTCGTAATACTTATCAAGTTCCTCTTCGCATTTTTCGTATTTTTTGATTTTAGGGTTTTGATAAATCTTACCTCTTGCAACAACGATATAAGGCTCACTGAGTGCACGAAAATCGTCAAGTGGGTTGGAATTTGACACAAGAATATCGGCGCACTTGCCTACTTCGATACTGCCTGTTACATTGTCAATACCGAGAATTTTTGCATTATTAAGAGTAGCAGTATAAAGTGCAAATTCAGGTGTGACTCCAACATTCTTTTCAAAATAATGAAGTTCACGCCACATATTGTAATGAGTAGTATACGGGCAACCGGTGTCCGTACCCAAGCCGACTGTTATACCGTTTTCAAGCGCAGTTTTCGAGCCTGAAATCATATTGTTGTAAACAATGTTTGAGTTATACTGAACAGCCTCGGTAATGCCGAGTGTTTCCCTTTCAAACTTAGCCATAGGAAGCGCAGGAGAAATGGTACAAACCATAACGGCATTATTCTTTTTAAACGCTTCAATTTCTCTCTCGCTCAAAGTTGAACCGTGCTCAATTGAATCAACACCGTTTTCCACGGCAGTTCTTACACCTTCAGGACTCTGAACATGAGCAGCAACCTTTAAACCGTAGCTGTGTGCCCTGTCGCAACAAGCCTTTATCATATCGGCTTTCATCATAAGCTTACCCGGTTCACCCTTAACTTTAGCGTCCATAACACCACCGGTTATCATAAGCTTGATAAGGTCAACATTTTGACTCTTAAGCTCGTCCACCATTTTAACAGCTTCGTCAACGCTTGACGCAGGTCTTGTAACAGAGCCGACCATATGACCGTGTGGCACACCGATAGCAAAGTTTGAAACAAGCATTCTCGGTCCGTCAAGTTTACCCGAATTAATCTTATCTCTGAGCCTTGTGTCAAGGTTATCAAGACCACCGACAGCACGAATGGTTGTAACACCTGACATTAAACCTTGCATTGCATAAGCGTGGCACATTTTGATAACAAGTGCTCTTGAAAGCGACGACGAAAGCGCAATTTTAGTAAGCTCATTAGTTTTCATCGGCTTATTTTGCGGCTTGCCGCCGGCAGGCAAATGAACATGAAGATTGATAAGACCCGGCATTAAATATTTGCCTGAAAGGTCAATAACCCTGTCACTTGGCTTTGTGTCGATTTTTCCTATTTCAACTATCTTTTCATCTTCAATTGCGACATCAACATTGCTTTGAAGCTTCATATCCTTACTGCCGTCAAGAAGATTACAATTTTTAAATATCGTTTTCATAAAACCACCTCAAACTACTTTATGGCTTCATTTTACCAAATTATTTTAAAATAATCAACTGTTGTCGATAATTTATTCACTATGCGTTTTATCCATTTGCAAGCAGAAGAGTTTTGTTATATAATAGCGTTATGAGAGAAATTACATTTAAAATAAGCGAGCGTGAAAACGGCGTTATGATACGAGATTACCTCAGGGATTTCGGCGTATCGTCGTCACTTTTAACTTCGCTCAAACAGGATGAAAACGGAATAAAGCTAAACGGCAAATTTGCCAAAGCGATTGAACGGCTCAAAGCCGGCGACGAGCTAAAAATCAGCATAAAAAACAAAGGCAAAATGCCGGAAAAATTTGAGTGTGACAAAGTAAGTGTGGCATATAACGACGAGGATATTTTGGTACTAAACAAGCCGGAGCTTATGCCGGTTCACGAAAGCAGGAACCACCGTGGCGACACACTTGCAAATGTTTCTGCCTGCTGCATTGACAGTGACTGCGCCTTTCGTGCCGTTTACAGGCTTGACCGTGACACAAGTGGGCTTGTGCTTATTGCGAAAAATGAACTTGCTGCAAGCAAGCTTGCAGGTAAGGTTAAAAAAGATTACTACGCAGTGGTAAGTGGAGTTTTTGAAGGCACCGGCACAATTGATTTACCGATTAGAAGAGTGCAGGAGAGCATAATAGAACGAGGTGTGTTTGACTACGGTGAAAGAGCCGTAACTCACTGGCAAGCAGTAAAAAGTGACGGCAAAAACACGCTTCTTAAAATTAATCTTGAAACAGGACGAACCCACCAAATAAGGGTTCACTTTGCTCATATCGGTCATCCACTTTTAGGTGACAGCCTTTACGGTGGCGACTGCACACTCATTAACCGTCAGGCACTTCACTGCAAGACGATATATTTTACTCATCCGATAACAGGTGAAAGCATCAGCGTTGATTCACCTTTTCCAAATGATTTTAAAGGACTGGTTTAATGCCTGCATATTCTACTCATTACATTTTCGCAAAAGAAATGAAAGAGGATATTGAAAAAATAATAGATTTTAAGCTTGACGAATGCGCATATTTTGTCGGTGCTCAGGGTCCTGACATATTTTTTGACCACAGAGTTATGCCGTGGATGATAGGCAAAACGCTTAGGAAAATCGGCTCAGCCTTACACAGGTCAAAACCGAGCAAAATACTTGACGAAATGAGAAGCTACATTGCCCTTTCAAACGACAAAAGCATTGCAAAGTCATATGCAATCGGGTTCATTTTGCACTATGCACTTGACAGGAAATGCCACCCATTTGTATATGCGCTTCAAAACAAAATGGTTGAAAGAAAGATTTTTTCAAATCCACATTCGGCTCACAATACAATTGAATTTTCGATGGACGCTTTTCTTTTAAACAAGAAGCTTAACATATCACTGCCACACACATTTGACACGGCAAGCACGCTTGAGTTAAACGACAAAAGTCTTAACGAACTTGGCAAAATGATTAGCTTTGTAACAACAAAAGTGACAGGCAAAAGTGTTTCACCGAATGACTGCATTCAGGCAGTAAAAGACCTTGAATATGTTCAAAGGCTGACAAGCGACAAAGACTGCAAAAAGGAAAAACTTGTAAATACAATCGACAAAGTTATTGCTCCTTTTTCAAATAATTTCAAATTAAAAGCATTGATGATACCAAAAGACTTGGAAAATGCTAAAAAATATGGTAATATAGAGCGAAAGATATGGTTCTCCCCTTTTGACAAGCAAAAAAGAAATGACAGCTTTGAGGATTTATTTGAAAGTGCAAAAGGTGATGCGCTTAAAATTGTCAAAGGCTTTTTTGACGGTGGAGATACTTTTGAACTTACACAAAACAAATCATTTTTAACAGGAGTTGAAGTTAAATGAAAACTATACCAAGCTTTCAAATAGACCATAATATCCTTAAAAGGGGTATTTACATCAGCCGTATTGACGACGATATTACAACATACGACATTCGTATGCGTGAACCTAACAGAGAGCCTGTTATGACAAACGCTGCCATGCACACAATTGAGCACCTTTTTGCAACATATGTGCGCAACACTGAATTTGGCGACAATATTATTTATTTCGGTCCTATGGGTTGCAGAACAGGTTTTTACTTCTTAACAAGAAGCCTCAGCGATACTTATTCAATCGGTCTTATAAAAGAAGCATTTCAGTTTATCGCCGATTATTGGGGCGTAGTTCCGGGTGTATCGCCTAAAGAATGCGGCAACTGCCTTGACCATAACCTTCCTCAGGCTAAAGAGGAAGCAAAGGCTTTCCTTGAAATTATTAAGGACTGGACTAAGGAAGATTTAAAATATCCTACAGCCGAGGACGAAGAAAACTAAAAAAGTATAAAGCGCAATGCCAAATCGGCATTGCGTTTTTTTGTTGGTAAATTAAGGCTCCCTTGCAAAGGGAGCTGTCGGTTTACAGACTGAGGGATTGAAAAGGCGACCAAAGGTCGCCCCTACGATAGTCTTATTATTTTAGACTATCTATATTAGAAAAATTACCGTAGGGGCGAACTGTGTTCGCCCGACAATCCCTCCGATTGCATTTGCAATCACCTCCCTTTACACAAGGGAGGCTCAATTCGGTTTGCTATTATAAACTACAATTTAACCACATACGCTCCGGTGACAGTGCATTTCGTTTCATCCATTGTATATTTAATATCCTTATTCACTATTTCGTACTCGCCAAGTTGATTTTCGGTATAAACAGCAAGCTTCTTTTTTGCAAGGTTTAGAAGTTCGTCATCGTTCAAGTCGTATTTTACGCTGTCAAACTGTTTTCTTTCAAGCGTAGTTATGCCAAGTGGCAGTTGCTTATTTTTAATCGTCAAATACTTACTGCTTTCAAGTTCAAAATCTCCTGCTTTATCATTCAGGTACAAAGGAATATTCAAAGCGAAAAAGTGAAGAACATAATACCTTTTAACATTTTTCACTTTCATTTTGCTTTGACTTCTTAAAACGGATACGGTAATTTCCTTTCTTTGAGCCTTTATCCCTTTCAGTTTCATTTCGTTTGCAGTATCCGGCTTTTGCCTTGTTTCGTTAATTTCGACTACTGCCGTCGTGCCGATTTTATTAATATGTGCCCAAGCTATATCGTCAAAATCACTCATCATATCCCACGCAAGCGACGAGGTGTTGATGCTTCCCCACATAACGCCTTTTTTCAAATTGTTATTTTCAAGGTAAGCTTCAATTGTTTCTTTGCTGACCCTGTCACAACCTTTGATTTCTATATTCCAAACAAATGAACCTAAAAGCGAAAATATGAAAATAAACATAACGGCACCGATTAAAAAGCCTGTTCTCTCCTTAAGTGGATGAAGGAAAAAGGGCAGACCGTGCTTTTTTGTAATCTTAACAATACCACCGTGTTTAAGTGCTATTTTGTGAAGCTTTTTATATGTATTTATCGAGCATATGGCACAAAAGCCGTCACCGTTTGGAATTATGTTTTGAAGCATTATATTTTTTTCAAAGCATTCATTGATAAATCCTTCGCTAAAACCGTTTTTAAAGCAAAACTCAACATAACCGAATATAAGCCTGAATATTTTAATCACGACGAAAA
Source organism: Eubacterium sp. (assembly GCA_050872345.1). Taxonomy (GTDB): domain Bacteria; phylum Bacillota; class Clostridia; order Oscillospirales; family Acutalibacteraceae; genus Eubacterium_R. The sequence goes on from JBNMGQ010000034.1 coordinate 7,486, forward strand.
CTCCATTGAATATATATTGCCCTCAACTATTGCGCCCTCACGAGTGTACGAATTTATTTTTAAATCGTCGCCTAAAAATGTAATGAATTGTGAGCCTAAGCTTACTGTAATTTTGGTAGACGAATATTCAATAATGCTTTCTAGTCCGTCAACAAGGCATTCCCTGCCGCTCATTTCAAGCCTTGGCTTGCCGAAATAATAATCAAACTCTTCTTTAATTTTCTCATTCTTTTTAATTTTTTTCATTTTATCACCGATAATATATATGCTAATCGGCTGTAAAATATCTATAAAAAAAGAGAGCCGAATGGCCCTCTTTTAATTATTTATTTAGTTTTAACTGATTTAACCTTTGACCAATCTGAGTAAACCTTTTTGCCGTTTACTGTTTTATAAGAACGAACCTTAACGAAATAGGTCTTATTCTTTTTAAGGTCCTTAACTGTTTTAGAGGTTGTTGTAGCCTTTTTAACAGTTACGGTTTTTGAAGTCTTTTTAGTGAACTTCTTTGAAGTTGAATATTTAATTTGATAACCTTTTGCGTTTGAAATCTTCTTCCAAGTAACCTTGAAGCCTTTCTTTTCAGCCTTAAGCTTAGAAATCGAAGTCTTTTTAGGTTTGTTTGACTTTGTTGTTGCAGACTTTGTTGTTGAAGTGCTTGAAGCCTTTGTTGTTTCAGGCTCATTTGCTTTCTTCAAAGTCTTGTTAAGGTTATTCATAAGCTGTGATGCTCTTTCAACCCTTGCAGCATCGGCAGTTACACCTGTTGTGGTTGTTGCCTTGGTGGTAGCGTTATTTGAAGAAGTTGTCCTTGTAGGAATTGAAATGTCAGGAATAGAAACACTTGTAGGAACTGTAACACTTGAAGGAATTGTTATGCTTGACGGAATAGTAATACTTGACGGAATTGTGATACTGCTTGAAGGCTCGGTACTTTCAAAAACAGCATAAAACACCTTATTTTCTCCTGCCTCAACCTTAACCTTGATTGTAGCTTCGGTTGAATATGCCTTACTGTCGTCGTTAACATCTAAAATTGAAGTAAACCAAGCGACAAATTTGTAATCATCATTTGCTTTTGCAGTGAGTGTTTTAGTGTCGCCTGTAACGGTTTCGTCAATTGTACCACCTGCCGACGGAACAGCAACAGCAGTAACGGTACCATTAGGGTTAGTAGTTGTAGTTAAGCTTGCATCTGTAAGTGAGCTGATAAGTGAACTAATGTCAATTCTGTCGCCCAAAGCAGCATTTGCCGAAAATGCGCCGATTGTCAAGCTTAATACAAGCATTGCTGAAATGAATAATGATAAAGCCTTTTTCATAGTATAATCCTCCTGATACTATATATACTTTAATACATCTATTATATCGGTAATAACCGGTACATCTTTTCTGAGGTCTTGGTCTTTAAACCAACCCCAGTTCATACGAATGGCATGCATACCTGAGTCAAGAGCACCCCTAATATCGTTAATCGGGTGGTCGCCGACATATACGCATTCACTCGTTTTAAGATTAAGCTTGTCTGCCGTGTATTTAAACAAAGCAGGGTCAGGCTTATGAATACCGACATCACCACTCACTACAGTAATGTCGCAATATTTTCTAAGCCCACTTTCATCAAGCTTATGATTTTGAAGATACGACGGACCGTTTGTAATTATTCCAACGATAAAACCTCTTTTTTTAAGTTCTTTTAAAAGAGGTACTGTATTGTCAAAAATCACACAGCAGTCACCGAAACGAGTGTCATAATGATTTGCAAGAACGGTTTTAGACGGTGCGCCTTCCCACTGCCACATATCAATAAGACCTTGGTACCATTCTTCCCTGTCAACATAGCCACCGTTACCGGTTTTAACCATATCTTCTTTTCTTTTATTTTTCTCCTGCAAGGATATGTCAGGGCAAAATTCATCTAAAAATAAATTCATATATTTTCAAACGCTTTTGTCCTGTCCTGCAGGGTTTCGTCAAAATCAAATAATACTGCTTTTATCATATATAAGTTGTTTTTCAAGTTCCTCTACTGATGAAAACTGTTTTTCTCCTCTTAAATATCTGACAAGCTCGACTCTTATATTTTCATTATATAAGTCACCCGAGAAGTCAAAAATATGAGTTTCGGCAAGTGGAGAATTAAGCCTGAAGGTAGGCCTTATACCAAGATTTGTGAAAGATTTATATTCCTTACCGAAAACGAATGTACGGCTTTCGTACACACCGTACTTAGGCACAACAAGGCTTTGAGGCAAACGCTGATTGAGAGTAGGAAAACCGATTGTCCTCCCCCTCATATCGCCCGATATTACCTTGGATTCAAAGGTGAAATTATAGCCGAGCATTTCGTTAGCCTTTTCAATTTCGCCCGTTTCAACGCATTTCCTGATACGAGTTGAAGAAATAGGCTCGCCGTCAAAATCAAGATGCTCAAGTATTCTTACCCAAACATCACGGCTTTCAAGATATTTTCGCATATCACCTGCCGACCAGGAAGCATTTTTTCCGAATCTGAAATTGAAGCCACACAAAACTGTTTGTGCTCTGAATCTGTCTATTAAAATTTTATTTATAAAATCTTCGCCGTCCATATGCTTAATCTGTTCAAAATCGGCGAAAACCGTGTTAGGATACCTTTTTTCAAACAAACTTTTTTGAAGGAGTGAAAATTTATTATTAACGCAATAAATAACCGTGTTGTTACTGTTTGCACCGGTTATTACCGTTTGGTGTGCCCTGTGCATTCCGTCAAAATCACCGAGTGCAACGGCACGCCTGATAGTATTGTTACTTTCCATATCTGCTAATCACGCTTTACAAGCAACCTTTCTACGCAAAGCTCGTTAGTGTCAACATTATATTTTCCAAGTCCCAAAAATCCTATATCTTGAGAATACACCCTATAGCTTTTGTTTTCAAGTGTTTTTTTTATACGATTTGCGTCAAGTGGAGCACCGTTTTGAAATCGCTTTGCCTGAAGCGGCGAAACAAAAACACTTTCAAGACTTAAAAACATTTTTTCTATATCAATAATTATATCGTCAAAACCGAGTTCATCATCTCGTCTTTTTTGCATTTCGTCAAGTGTAACGCAATCGTCAAGAGTAAAACCCATAGCCAGAGTGCGCTCAAGCTCAGTCATAACTGCACCGCATTGAAGCTTTCTTCCAATGTCGTCAATCAAAGTTCTTATGTAAGTGCCCTTTGAACAAACAACATTTATTACATAGGTGTTATCCTCTTCACTGCAAAGGTCACGGCAAAGGGTGAGTTCTTTAATCTCGACTTTTCTTGCTTTACGCTCAACCTCAATACCCTTTCGTGCCAAATCGTAAAGCCTTTGACCGTCAACGCTTACAGCCGAATACATAGGTGGCACCTGCTCAATTTCGCCACGAAAACCGTCAAGCGCATTTTCGACATCTTCAATGCCGACTTTGACCTCATATTCACCCGTAACTTCGCCCGTTATGTCAAGAGTATCGGTAGTCTTGCCCAAAACAAATTTAGCCTTGTAGCCCTTGTCACTGTCCGGAAGAAAATTCAAAAACCTTGTGGCACCACCGAGCATTATAGGCAAAACACCGGTAGCCATAGGGTCAAGCGTACCGGTATGCCCTGCCTTTTTTTCTCTCGTAATACCTCTGACTTTGGCAACGACACCGAAGGAAGTAATATCCTTCGGCTTATTAATACAAATTATACCTGTCATTCAAGTATCTCCCTGCATTTTTCAACCAAAAGCCTTCTTGCTTCCTTAACATCGCAGTCAAACCTACAGCCTGCTGCCTGAGGGTGGCCACCACCACCGAAGCACTTGGCAAGCTCGGCAGCATTAATACTTTCAAAAGTTCTGATTGAAGCTTTGCACGAGCCGTCCGGCTTTTCGGTAATTGTGATACCGATTTCAACGCCCTCAATCTGCCTTGTAAGTGGTGCCAAGCCTTCCGTTTCCTGCATATTTGAACCGGTGAGTTGGAACATTTCCTGAGTTACTGTAATAACTGCAACCCTTTCGTGCTCATAAAAACGCATTGACTCAATGGCAAGTCGTTCAAGCCTTGCGTAAGTCTTTGTTTTCGTTTCAAACATAACACGGTTAATCCTGCCGTTGTCTGCACCTGCTTCAATAAGGTTTGCAGCAACACGGTATGTTTGCGCAGTAGTTGAATCATAACGGAAGCAACCTGTATCGGTAGTCAATCCTGTATAAAGGCAATCTGCTATCTTCTTATCAACCTCAACACCGAGTGCAAGCACCACATCATACATAATTTGGCACGCAGCCGGTACATCCTCAAGTATAAGATAATCGGCATACTCGGTATTTGTTGAGTGATGGTCGATACACATATCTATCTTATACTGTTCCTCAAGTCCACCGAGGAGGTTGATTGTAGCGACATCAACTGCCACAACATAGTCAGGTTTAAATTTTATTTCGACAATATCGTCAAAAAGATAATTGTACTTTTTCGGAATAGGGTCTGCATTGATAACAGCGCAAATCTTTCCGAGTTTCATAAGTGCACGACAAAGCGCAAAGCCACAACCGAGAGTATCGCCGTCAGGATTTGCGTGAGTAAGAATAAGAATATTATCTTTTTCCCTCAAAATGTCTGCACACTGTTTTACACTAATCTTCATGATTTAATTCCTTAATTTTTTCAAAAAGGTCCATACCCTTTTCAATTGAATCGTCGGCAATAAACTTAAGCTCAGGACTCTTTCTCAAATGAAGCCTTGAGCCGAGTTGCTTTCTGATATAGCCTTGTGCACTTTCAAGACCCTTAACAGATTTTTTAGCAGACTCAATACCGTCCATTGCACTGATATAAACCTTTGCGTAGCTTAAGTCACCACTTACATCAACCTTAACAACGGTCAACATATCGCTGATTCTCGGGTCCTTAAGCTCACGCATAATTGAAACAATTTCTCTTTTAATATCTTCGCTTATTCTGTCAATATGAAATCCAGCCATAATTAATCCCTATATTCCTCAACAATGTATGCCTGAAGAATATCGCCTGATTGAATATCGTCCCAACCTTCAAGGCTGATACCACATTCATAACCTGATGAAACTTCCTTAACCTCATCCTTAAATCTCTTAAGGTTAGCAAGCTTAACATCGGCAATTTGCTTACCGTTTCTGATAACTCGAACTTTACCGTCACGCTTGATAGTACCACTTGTTACAAGTGAACCTGCGATAGTGCCGGCAGAAGAAATTTTGTAAACTTCTCTTACCTCAACTTCGCCTGTATCAACATCACGATACTTAGGAGCTCTCATACCACGCATAGCTCTTTCAATATCTTCAATTGCATCATAAATAATATCGTATTGTTTAATTTCAACACCGTCACGCTTAGCATTGTCGGCGGCAATTTGGTCAACACCTGTGTTAAATGCAACGATGATAGCGTGTGATGCTTCTGCAAGCATAACATCGCTTTCGCTTACTGCACCGACTGCACCGTGAACGATTTTAACATTAACTTCGTCGTTTTCAATCTTAAGAAGTGACTGCTTAACGGCTTCAACAGAACCTTGAACATCAGCCTTAACAATAATGTTAAGTTCTTTCATTTCACCCTCTGAAATTGTATCAAAGAGTGTGTCAAGAGTAACCTTCTGGAAGAGGTTAAATTCTTCTTCCTTAGCCTTTGCCTTTCTCTGTTCAACGAGTGCTCTTGCAAGCTTTTCGTCAGATACGGCATTGAACTCGTCACCACTCATAGGAGCAGAGTCAAGACCCATAATTTCAACAGGAACAGACGGACCTGCACTTTGAATAGGGTTGCCGTGATAGTCACTCATAGCACGAATCTTACCTACAGCAGTACCTGCAACGATTGTGTCGCCTGCGTTAAGTGTACCGTTTTGAACAAGGAGAGTAGCAACAGGTCCACGACCCTTATCAAGCTTAGCTTCGATAACTACACCCTTGGCTGCTCTGTCAGGATTTGCTTTAAGCTCTGCCATTTCTGCAACGAGAAGAATGGTTTCAAGAAGCTTATCAATACCCATTTTAGTTTTAGCAGAAACAGGAACGCAGATAACATCGCCACCCCATTCTTCAGGAACGAGTTCGTGCTCTGTAAGTTGTTGCATAACCTTATCAGGGTTTGCGCCTTCCTTATCCATCTTGTTGATAGCAACAATAATATCAACACCTGCTGCTTTAGCATGGTTAATAGCTTCAATTGTCTGTGGCATAATACCGTCGTCGGCAGCTACTACCAAAACGGCAATATCGGTTGCCATAGCACCTCTTGCACGCATAGCTGTGAAAGCAGCGTGACCCGGTGTGTCAAGGAAAGTAATCTTTTGACCCGAAACATCAACCTGATATGCACCGATTGCCTGAGTAATACCACCTGCTTCGGTTGCAGTGACATCTGTATCACGAATAGCGTCAAGAATAGAAGTTTTACCGTGGTCAACATGACCCATAACGCAAACTACAGGTGGTCTTGGAACTGCGTTTGCATCGTCTTCTACTTCTTCCTCAATAATCTGGTCCTCGATTGTAACAACAACTTCTTTTTCAACCTTAGCGCCGAGTTCTGTTGCAACAATTTCTGCTGTATCGTAATCGATAACTTCGTTAACTGTTGCCATAACGCCGAGGCTCATAAGCTTTTTGATAACTTCTGTTGCTGTCATACGAAGAAGCTTTGCAAGGTCGCCGACTGTAATTTCTTCAGGAACGGTAATCTTAATTTGTTGCTTCTTTCTCTGCTCTGCAATACGGGCAAGACGCTGCTGCTCGGTTTCCTTTTTACGGGTACGAACACCTTTCTTCCTGTTATACTGCTTTGACTTCTGATTAAGCTTTTGCTTTTTCTGATAGTCATTAGTCATATTGTTTGCAGGAGCAATATCTTCATACTTCTGATTGTACTTTTCAAGGTCAACATTGTTAACACGAGTGTTAATATGCCTTGCTTCACCCTTGGTTCTTGCCTGAGGTGCCTGATTTGCTTTTTTCTTAGCCTTCTCTTCGGCTCTTTTTGCTGCCTGCTCTGCCATTTGAAGAATAGCAGCCTGACTCTGATGCTTCTTGTTTTCATCTTTCTTTTCAGGCTTTGCGTTCTTTTTGTCATTTGGCTTTTTGTCGCTTGGCTTTTTCTTGTCTGCCTTTTTAGCGTTTGAATTGTAGTAAGCGTCAAGGCTGCTTACGCTGTTATCTGTTGTGAGCTTATCAAACAAAATGTTAAGCTCATTTTCTTCAAGAACGGTATTTGCCTTTTTTGCCGGACCGTCGCAATATTCGCTCAAAATATTGATAATGTCCTTGTTATTTTTACCGAAATCTTTAGCTACATCGGAAACTTTAAATTTAATAACCATTGGCATTTCCTCCTGTTTAGTATCGATTGATTATATTCTTACTCTTCAAGCAATGAAATTATTTTCTTAGCCATATTTTCATCATCAACAGCCACTACGCCTGCCTTATAGCCGACACCGTAATAAAGCTCGTTAATCGTAATATCCGTTTGGATAAGCTTAACATTGAAATGATGAAGTTCAACAGTCTTTTCAAATTCATTTACAAGCCTCGGCGAAACATCGCTGCAAAACAGTAAAAGCTTTGCCTTGTGCCCAAAGAGTGCGTGCTGTGCCATATCGTGCCCCATAGAAAGCTTGCCTGCACGCCTTGCAAGCCCGAGCATTGAAATAACCTTTTCACTCGGCATTTTCTATTTCTTCTTCCATTTTATTATATACCTCATCGTCTATCTGCATAGAAAAAGCACGCTCAAAAGCTCTCTTCTTCCTTGCCTTCTTCAGACATTCGGCATTTTTACAAACATATGCGCCCCTTCCGGCTTTCTTGCCCGTAAGGTCAAGCGAAACTTCACCTTCGGGGCTTTTGACAACTCGAACAAGTTCTCTCTTGTCAAACATTTCGCCACAGCCTGTGCACATACGCATTGGTATTTTTTTTGCTTTCATATCACAACTGCCTTTCCGTTAATAAAAATGCGTTGCAAATGATTACTCTTCGCTTGCAGTATCTTCTGCACTTTCTTCACTGTCGTTAGTAAAGAAACCCGATTCAGGCTTAATATCGATTTTCCATCCTGTAAGTCTTGCAGCAAGACGAACATTTTGACCCTTGTTACCGATAGCAAGTGAAAGCTGGTCATCAGGAACTGTAGCACGGCAACTCTTAGCTTCCTCGTCAAGAATTTCAACGCCGCATACTTCACTCGGAGCAAGCGCAGCACTTACATACTGTGCAGGGTCGTCGCTGTACTTAACAATATCAATCTTCTCGCCACCGAGAACTTCAACAATGTTTGAAACTCTCTGACCTCTCGGACCGATACAAGCGCCTACAGGGTCAACATTTTCATCGGTTGAATAAACTGCAATCTTGGTTCTTGAGCCTGCTTCACGGGAAACCGACTTAATTTCAATTGTGCCGTCGTAAATTTCAGGAACTTCCTGTTCAAACAAACGACGAACCATACCCGGATGAGTACGGGAAATCATAATGCGTGGACCCTTTCCGATTTCCTTAACATCAACAACGAATACCTTTACGCTGTCGCCGACATTGAAATGTTCACCCGGAACCTGCTCAGCCTTAGGAAGGACTGCCGAATTTTTACCCATATCAAGAGTAACATTGCCTGTATCAGGGTCAACTCTGTCAACCTTGGCAGTGATAAGCTCTTGGTTTTTAGACTTAAACTCTTCAATCATCTGTCCTCTTTCAGCTTCACGAATACCCTGACGGATAACATGCTTAGCTGTTTGAGCAACGATTCGACCGAAATTCTTTGTTTTAAGAGGAATGTCAACAGTACCACCGACTTTTGCACTCTTACGAATAAGCTGTGCCTGTTCAAGAGTAAGGTCGGTATCCTCATCCTCAATCTCGTCAACAACATTTTTTCTTACATAAACTTTGATTTTCTGCTTTTCCGGGTCAATATCGCAGTGAACGATGTCTTTACCGTTATAGTCGTGCTTTGCAGCAACAATAATTGCAGCCGAAATTTTTTCGTAAAGATATTCTTCAGGAATACCTTTTTCAGCTACGATTGCTTTTACTGCGTCAAAAAATTCTTTGCTCATTTTCCTATCATCCTTTCGGTTAATTCATTTCTTTTTCAAAATCTTTAATATCAAAGTCATCAAGCTTAACGAATGATGTATCTTTTTTATTTACTTTAAGTTCCTCGCCGTCGGCAAGCTTAAGTGTGATTTCGCCGTTATCGTATGCCAAAAGCGTACCTGCAAAATCACGAACATTATTTATCGGGCGAATAAGGCGCATCATAACGGGTGAACCGATATATTTTTCAAAATGACGGTCAGCCGTAAGCTCCCTTTCAACACCCGGTGAACTTACTTCAAGAGTATAGCTTTGAACTATAGGGTCTGCTTCGTCAAGTGGCTTGGTTACTGCGTGTGTTAAATTAACACAGTCGTCAATTGATATTCCACCCTCTTTATCAATAAATATGCGCAAATACCAATCAGTACCCTCTTTAGCAAAACGGACATCCCAAATATCAAGCCCAAGTTCTTTTGCGTAAGGTGTAATAATTTCTGTTACCTTAGATACAGTATTTCCTTTTCCTGCCAAGAAAAAACCTCCTTACAATAATAAGAGAGCAGACCCGAACGGCCTACTCTCATTAGGACTAATAAACTTACGCTTATATAATAGCATATTATTTTAAAATGTCAAGTGGTAATTTAAGCAATCAGCTACTGTTCCACATTGTATTATTCTCTCCTATCGTCAGCATAGCTAACACTTCCCTCATCAGAGGGAAGCACGTCGTTTTGTTTACTAATAGAGAAATCACCTTTCAATCATTCTTGCTACGATTACGGACATATCGTCACGGTGTTTTTCGTCGCTGTTATCTATAGCAAGCTGCAAAATCGCCTTTGCCTTATCGTTAGGGTCAAGGTCACTGTCAAGGCGTAAAAAATCTTCAAGCCAATTGTCGCCGACATCTGTTACACCGTCACTCATCATAATGATTTCATCACCCGTATTAAGCACCGTTGTACGCTTGGCGAACCCGACTCCACGAAGAATACCGGCAGGCATTGAAGTGAGTTCGCATTTGGTAATACGATTATTTTTAACAACATAAGAGCGTGGTGCACCCGCCTTATAAAACTCACATTTTCCGCTGAAAAGGTCAACACGAACACAGTCAAGA
>JBNMGQ010000035.1:0-17507 GCA_050872345.1 Eubacterium sp.
AGGAGAGATAGGCGAACGCAGTTCGCCCCTACGGTGATTTTTCTAATTTAGATAATCTAAAATGATAAGACTTTCGTAGGGGCGACCTGTGTTCGCCTTTCCAATCCCTCAGTCGGTAAACCGACAGCTCCTAAGGGAGCCGTACCTTTTGTCACTGCGTGACATTTACACACACTGTGGGGAATCACCCTTTGCAAGGGAGCCTTTTACTACGCTAAACTATATTTACTTCGTCTTAACCGTCTTTACTTTTGACCAAGATGAGTATACCTTTTTACCGTTTGATACCTTATATGTACGAACTCTTACATAATATTTCTTCTTAGCCTTAAGTTTTTTGACTGTTGTTTTGGTTGTCTTTTGCTTTTTGATTGTTACGGTCTTTTTGTTCTTTTTAAACTTCTTATCCGTAGCAACCTGAACTTCATAACCCTTTACGCCACTAACCTTTGCCCAAGTAATTGCAACTGCTTTCTTTGAGCCTGTTGCCTTTTTAATCTTGGTTGATTTTGGTTTAGATACAGTTTTTGTTGCAAAGGTAGTTGAAGTTGTCGGCTGTGTTGCAGGAACTGTTGTAGGTTCACTCATAGCAGATGTGCTCGGCACAGTTGAAGGCTGAGTTGGTGCAGTCGGCTGAGCAGGAACACTTGGTTGAGTTGGAACTGTATAATTTGGATTAACAGTACCACAACCGTTTAAGCAGTATTGTGAATTTGAAACAAAATTGTGACCGAGTGGGTTAATAGCTTCTGTTTGAGTTTGACCGCAAATAGTACACTTATAAGTTGCCAAACCTGCATTGGTGCAAGTTGCTGGCTGTTCGTTTACAAGTTCAAAATCGTGCTCAACATAGTTAAGATTTGAAACATACAAGCCAAAAATATCGTCAGCCTTGTTTGACTTAACATTAATATAATATGTCTTGCCTGCTGTCAAATCGGCTTTAAGTTCAAAATCATTTTCGTTAGAAGTTGTTTGAGCAACATAATATCCCGTATCATCCTGAATATTAGCTTTCAAACCGTTACCGTCATTTGAATAGAAATAATGTGTTGAGGTTTCGTTTGGAACGAATTTGAACACTACGGTTTGATTGTCAAACTTAACATCAGAGTATGACGCTTCGTCTTCTGTTAAAGTAATAGGTGTTTGCCACTGCGAAGTCATAACTATATTGTCGGTAACATCAACCGTTTCACCCGGATACAAGTATTCGCTTGCAGTTTCGGTCAATGCCCAACCCACAAATGTTTTGCCAAGTTGAGTAAGCATATCCTTTGGCACGGTTATTGTCTTGTTATATTCTGCCGAAACAATACCGAGTGATACATCGTTAATCGCTGCACCTTGAAGTGATAAATCATAAGTATTCTTTTGCCAATGTGCAATGAGTTCTATATCGTTTTTTTCACTGTATACTGTTGAAGAATTTACTTTTTGACCGTTGATGGTGTACCAACCACTAAAGGTGTAACCGTCACGAACAGGAGTCGGCAAAGTGCCGTAAGAAGTATTGTAAGTTACAGATTTTGACTGAATATCAACATATCCACCGTTTGCATTAAAGTTAAGATAATAACTCGGTGCTTTTACCGTAACGGTAGCAGTGGTTGAATATTGATAAAACTTAATTGTTATTGTTTGCTTGCCCGGTGTGTACGGGTCATAGCCTGTAACAATATAGTCGTCACTGATTTCGTTGTGAGCATTTGAATTAGAATAATTTGCTTGAAGAACGATACCGTCGTAATCAAATTCTTCACCGTAATTGTAAGTTGTTTTAGACATGCTTTTAACAGTTAAACCATTAAAATATTTTACTACCGGCAATTCTTCATATTTAACAAATTTACTTCTGTCTGCTGTACCGTTAGTATCAATAATGTAATTCAAAAAAGCAACTGACATTATTAAATTACGGTCAGCGTCATAAACATTTGGACTTCCTGTTTTTGACAAAACTGTTTCGTTGTTTACTTCAATAGAATTAACAATTCCGTCGCAATTTACATCGGCAAAGAAAAAGGTGCTTGACTTCGGAATTGTCGTTTTTCCATAAATACGAGCTGCAATTATTGAATCAGCTTGGTCTATTTTTCCATTATTATTCAAATCGCCAAACAATCTTGTAGCTGATTGCGTCCACATAGCATATAGTGTTATATCTTTGGTTATTTCAGTATTTCTGGTATATTTATTGCCTGTTGCCATACCATCTTTATCCGTTTCATTTGAATCATACCAGCCGTCAAAGTAAACATTGGTTTTTGACGGTGATTGTGCAGATAATTGTGGCTGAGAATAATATGCATAAAGTGTTGTGCTTGATTTAAACACGGCATTTTGACCCGGATAATACTTATTACCCGATGAATCATACCAATATTCAAACTTAGGAGAATAGGAAGTTTGAACATTAGAAAGAGTACCACCGTTTGCGTCAAAAGTAACGGTATAATGCTTATTGCTTGTCGGTTTGTCAGACGGCATAGTTATGGTTTGATACGCTTTGTAAACCTTTGTTGACGGTGCGCCACTGCCACCGTTTGCATCAAATTTAACCGTAACATCATAACTTGTTACACTTACATTAATATTAGTTGAAGCAATAACTTTGTTGTCACTGCTGTTTATAAGGTCAAGTTTAACTGTACTTGTGCCGTAGGAAGAACCTTTGATATTTAAAGAAGTAGTTTTACCACTCCAGCCGTTCCACGAAGCTAAAACATTATTGTTCGACTTTGTATAGCTTAAATGATAACTATTCGGCAAACTGCCACCCACAGTTACATTTATCGTTTTACTGTTTGAGCCTGACAAATCAAGAGTAACATTATTTGAAGTTGAAATTGTTGCACCGTAAACGCTGACAGAAACATTTTTTGTTGTTATCTCGTTGCCGTTTACATCTTTAAGTGCAATTCTTAAATTACCACTGCCTGTGCTTTTTGATGTCATTTTAATAACATAATTGCCGTTTTTCCAACTGCCACTTGCAGACACGCAAGGCGGAGCACTCCAATTGATAGTTGAATATGTGCCCGAAGTGCTTACTGCAAATTCTGTTGTTTTATTGTCAAACAGACCGAGCGAAACGGAATTGCTGCATGAAATTGAAGCAGAAGAACCACCGGATGACTGCTGACCGGTATATCTGAGAACGGTAGTATAATCTTTGCAAGCGTAACAGCCTGTACCTCTTGTTCTTACTTGAATTTCTCTGCCTGAGCTGTCACCACTTTTGCCGTCGTAATTGCTGTGTGCACCAACGCACTGATTATTACCGATATAAAGTTCAACATGACCACTCTTCAATAAAATATCACCACGCTGAAGCGATACTGCTCCCCTATTGTAAGCAGTAAATCCACGGCTTGTAAAATTCCTTTGCATATCCGAAGTTGTTGACTGTGGAACATTGAAGCCTGCGTTAATAAAAGCAGAACTTACAAAAGACGAACAGTCGAAATTTACAGGACCTTTTGCACCCCATTGGTAGCCGTGGGTATTATCGTTAGCTGTACGAATTGCCCACTGGACTGCATTTTCAACATTACCACCTGCTGCGAATGCAGTAATATTAACGCTTGAAACAATAGTGATTACCATAACAAGCGATAAAATTAGACTTACAACTTTTTTCATTGATTTTCTCCTTTAGCATATAATATAGTTTTTGTTTGATTAGTGAAAAATTAATTTTACCTCCTAAAATAAAAAATGCGTACAGCCGAAGCCGTACGCACAAAAACGCATAGCTCCGATTGTCGCCAAACAAAACCTACATAAGTCACAAAGAGGTATGCAGAAAAGAGTATGCATTTTTTACATAAAAACGCATACGAACTTCGTGACATATTCGGTTTTGTTTGGCACTGTCATTATAGCACATAAAAAAATAACATTCAATACAGAAAAATGCATAAAATAAAGGATGCCGATTGACATCCTTTAAATACAAATATTATATTATTTCAAAATGAAGCTGTTATTAGGATTCATAATTTTATTATCGCTCATTTTAAACTCAAGAGCAGAAAATGCTGTTTTTTCCTGAAGTTCAAAATGCGAATCCTGATATGTATAGCTTTTCTCCTGTGTTACGGTTTCGGTTGAAGTTTCGTCTGTTACTTCTTCGCTTTCTTCATTTGAATGATTTGAAGCGTAGATATAGCCGTAAAACTTTTGACCGTAATGGCTTGACACATTATAGTATCTTTTAGTATTGAAATATTTGCCACCCCAGTGTGACTCCGACACGGTGATACTGCCGTCGTTGTTGATTTCCTCAACTATGGCAACATGATTTGACCAGCAGGCAACTGCGCCACGCTCAGCCACATCACCGTATTCATAATAACCGTTTCTTTTATTAATCGACCACCATTGACCTGCGTCACCACGGTTAAGCTTCGGTGCCTGTCCGTTAATTTCGTAAAGTCTGCCGTAAGCGTATGCAACGCAGTTAGGCATACCGTAGCCCTGCTGAGCGTAAACATTAAGCTTACGAGTGTAATATGCTTCACCGTTCGGACTTGTAAGTCTTGGTTCAAAATCTTTTGCAAGTGCTGTACAAGGTGTAAGAGTTAAAATAAGCGTTGCTACAATAACTGCTATAAATCCCTTTTTCAGTATCTTTGACAAAATAACGCCTCCTTTTCAAGCGACGCTAACATTTTATCACATTTTACATTTTGTAATCTATAGTAATTATTTACAACTATTTTGTAACTATTTTGTAACAAATATACCGAATAACCAAAATTATGCCTTTTTCCTTGACAAAAAAGCATAAGTTTATGGACGATTGTCCGTTTTGATACGATTGTTGATATTTCTTTTTAACCGGTCAAAATGAAACACATAGATTGATATTAAAATACCATTTTGATATAATAGTTTTACAAAAATTAAAGGAGTATGTATTATGAGTAAAGCAGATGTTCCGGTAAACTGTTTTTTTCAAGGATGTTATAACCCTGAGTTTGAAGCAGAAATTGCCAAATGCAAGGATAAATGTTATGAATACAACAAACTTAACCCAAATGACAGAGAAACCCAAACCAAAATGCTTAAAAACATTCTCGGTAAAATGGGTCAAGAAGTGATAATTACTCCGCCATTTTGGTGCGACTACGGTTATCATATCGAAATAGGAGATTATTTTTATTCAAACCACAATATGATTATTACAGACGGCGCTACAGTAAAATTCGGCAACAATGTATTTATTGCGCCAAATGTTTGTTTTACGACAGCTGAACACGCAATAGACCCTGAAATGAGAAAAAACGGAATTGAAATTGCAAAACCTATCACAGTCGGAAACAATGTTTGGATAGGTGCCGGCTCAACTATACTTGCCGGTACTGTAATTGGCGATAATTCAATTATCGGTGCAGGTAGCGTTGTAAAAAACGAAATACCCGAAAATGTTGTTGCCGTCGGTGTGCCTTGTAAACCAATACGAAAAATAACTGAAAAAGACAGGCATACTTATCCCTTGCATACTTCATTGAAATAAAACAAAATGCTCAAGGAATTTCCTTGAGCATTTTTTATAAATTACTGTTATCTTTTTAATTTAGACATCCTAATATTAAACAGATATCATAGGTACAAATACCATTCGTGCACTAAGTAATAATTTATCTTATTTATTTTTTATACTCGATACAATCGGTTGTGATGAGCGTTACGCCGTTATCTTCAAGTTTCTTCATAGTATCGGTATCGTTAATAGTCCAAGCGCCGAGGTCAAGACCTTGGTCCTTACACTTTTGAATCATATCTTTTTCAAAGTTCTTTTCCTTATTACCGTTGAAATCGATACCACAATCCAAAATTGACCTTGCGTCCTCAATATCCTTGTCGGTAATTTCCTGAACGAGATAATATGTTTTATCAAGAGTGAGTGCACGGATTCTCTGCAAGTTTTCAAGGTGGAATGAAATGTAAACGGCAGTAAGCTTATACTCATTAACAAGCTCGACAACTTCGTTATAATATTCTGTATTATTTTTACCCTTAAGCTCGATAACAGGGGTCATATCGTACTTCTTACAAATTTTAAGATAATCTTCAAGCGAACAGATTGAAAGGTTTTTGTAATCGTCTATATTAACGCCGTTGTCAACCTTCATTGCCTTAAGCTCGTCATAAGTTTTCTTTTCAACCCAAGCTGTTTTATCCATCATACGGTAAGTATTAGTATCGTGAGAAACGACCCAAACGCCGTCTTTAGTCCTGTAAATATCACACTCGGCGCCCCAATAGCCGTGCTTGCCTGCTGCTTCAAAAGCTGCCGTTGTATTTTCAGGGGCAACACTGCGCATACCTCTGTGGCCTACAAGTGTAACATCATCCGTTGTTGAAACGACTGTATAATCCTTAGTTTCGCAGTACCAATGAAGCACGCATACACCTGCTATAACTGTTGCAACAATAAGAAATGCAAGAACGCAAACGATAACAAGGACTATAGTCTTTTTCTTTTTTGACCACTTTTTCTTTTCTTTTTTATCTTTATTATCGTTAGGTGTGATTTTCTCTGTTTCAATTACTTCGGTTTTAATTTCTTCACTCATTGTCTGCATCCTCCTGTGATTTATCTTCATTATTTTTTTGAATATTTTGCTCAGGGAACTTAATCACCTTGCTGTTTTCCGTGCAAAATCTGCCCTTAACATCCCATTCGCCTTTCATACCCTTGGCAGCAGCGCCAAGCTGAAAATGAAGCTGTGCAATGCCAAAATCAAGGCTTTTGTCGGAATACGGTTCGTCAACATAGCCACTGATAACACCGTTTTCATACCTGAAATGAACAGGGCGCCTGTTAGTGGCAGACGGTGCTTTTTCAACAAGCTTGAAAGCGTATTCATAATATGACGGAAGCTTTTCGTCGCAAACCTCAATCATTTTTTGATACGGCTTGTTTTGCTTATGAGTTGCATTGTACATAAGCTTTTCCTTAGTGCTGAGTCTATCCTTAACATAGCCGACTACGATAACGGCGTAAAGCCTATGCTTTTTTGGTAAATCAATTGCTTCGTACACTTTATTTTCATCATAAGTGCCCGAAACCCAACAGGTACCGAGTCCGTGATAAACACATTGAAGCACGATTGACTCACCCCAGTAACCACTCATAATTCTTGCCTTTTCGGTGTCCTCGCCACATACTGCAATATATGAAAACTTGCCCGAAAAAATCTTGAACGCAGGTGTACCGTCCTCAACAAGTTGAAATTCAAGTCCGCTTGCTTCGTTGACAGCGTCAACCATATCCTTAAGTACTTCAAGAATTTCTTTTGGAAGTGGTGTCGTTTTATAAGTTCTTCTTGAAGTACGCATATCAATTGCTTTTATATATTCTTCATTTGTCATAGTGTAAAATTCCTATACATTATAAATTAGTTCGGCAAGAGCAAGCCCTTGCCCTACAAAATTATTATTTTGCTTTTTAAGTCACTTTATCGTTGTTTTAATTATAACATACTTAAATATCAAACTCAACATTGTAATGCTTTATCCAAGCATAAATTTGGTAAATATATGCTACAATTTGTGGCACACCCATAAGCTGACCGTACCAAGGCTCAGGAAGTGAGTCCGGATTTTGGCAAAGTGAATACAGGCTTTCGGTATCAATCCAATCTTTGAGTGGAGTTGACGAATCGGTCAAAGCGTCGTAAAGCAGTTCCTTGACCATTGCAAAATAAACAGGATTATGAGTTTTAGGGTACGGACTCTTTTTTCTCCACGCTATTTCCTCAGGCAAATCATTTTCAAACGCTTTACGAAGCACACCCTTTTCCCTGCCGTCAAGCGCTTTTATATTCCACGGAAGATTATACGCATATTCTACAAGCCTATAGTCGCAAAACGGAACTCTGACTTCAAGCGACGACTCCATACTCATTACATCTTTTCGAGCAAGAAGAGTTTGCATAAACCAGTCAAGGTTAAGTTTAAACATTTCTCTCATTCGTGCGTCGGTTTTCGAGTCATTTTCAAGGTAAGAAGTGCTCGCAATTGTGGTGTCATAAGCATTTCTCAAATACTCTTCGCCGTTTGGCAAAAAGCCGTCTTTGAGTATGCTTTGCCTGATTTTCGTGCTTCGTGCCCAAGGGAAAGAGTCATCAAAAAGTATCTCTTTTCGGTGAAACCACGGGTAGCCTGCGAAAATTTCGTCGGCACATTCACCCGAAAGGCAAACGGTAAAATCTTTCTTTACCTCTTTGCAAAACAGCATAAGCGACGAGTCAATATCAACAAAACCGGGTACACCTCTTGCAATTGTTGCTTTTTGGAGTGCATCGGCGACATCTCTGTTGTCAAGCACAACATTATGATGAATTGACCCTATATAGCTTGAAATTATATCGATATAATCCGAATCTTTATTCGGCTGAAAAAGGCTCTTTTTAAAATACTTGTCGTTATCGGTATAATCGACCGAATAGGTATGAAGCACCTTTCCATTCTTTTTATATTCGTCGCTTGCGATTTTAGAAATAATTGACGAGTCAAGACCACCCGAAAGAAATGTCGCAAGTGGCACATCGCTGACAAGCTGGCGCTTTATCGAGTCCTTAACAAGGTCATAAGTATGTTCAACAGCTTCGTCTTCGCTTTCAAGATTTTCCTTTGCTTCAAGCTTCCAATAGGAATATGTTTTTATTTTACCCTGCTTAAAAGTTAACGAGTGTGCAGGCTTAAGTTCCTCAATATTTTTAAACACTGCCTTGCCCATAGTTTTTGCAGGACCGAGCATAAATATCTCGTTTAAACCTTCTTCGTCAACTATCGGCTCTACCTCGTTTATACAAAGCAGGCTTTCAATCTTGCTTGCAAAAGCGAAATACGATTTAGTTTTGCACCAAAAAAGTGGTTTAACGCCGATTCTGTCACGGGTGACAAAAAGTGAATTATCCTTTTTATCATAAATCGCATAGGCAAAAATACCGTTAAGCTTTTTAACGCTTTCCTCCTGCCATTTGTCGTACGCTTTGAGCACAACCTCGGTATCGCAATGAGTGTCAAATTTATAGCCGAAAGTTTCAAGTTCTTTTCTGACTTCGTCGGTATTATAAAGCTCGCCGTTATAAACGATTACATATTTGCCGAAATGCATAGGCTGGCTACCGTTTTCGACATCAATAACTGCAAGTCGTCTGTGAATCAGCGCAGTGTTCGGCGTGACATATACTCCACCTGAATCGGGTCCCCTGTTTTCAAGCGTTTTGCTGATATTTTGAATAAGTAACCTTTCACCTCTTAAATCTATGTTACTGCTTAGTAAACCGGCAATGCCGCACATAAAATCACCTCGTGATTATTATATGCAAAACAAAATTTAATGTGTAAGAAATTCGGCAGGAGCAAATCCCTGCCCTACGCTTGTAAGGGTTGGCGTCCTCGACGACCCAAAAATCGGGCGAACACTGTTCGCCCCTACGGTGGTCCTATTCATTAAAAATAATGCTTTTGACAGCTACTGTATATAATGGTATAATAAATTAGTATTATTAGCTTTTTCAGGCTAAAAGAAGGGGTATTATATGAAAAAGAAATTATCAATCGTCTTAGCGTTTATTTTAACGCTGACAGTAGGTATAACACCTGCATTTGCAAACGGTGGCACAACGCTTGAAATATCGGGCAAGGACGAGTCGTATAAAATTTCCGACAAGCTTTACGGCTCGTTTATCGAAGATATTTCATATGCGTGCGACGGTGGGCTTGTGTCAAACCTTGTAAACAATGATTCGTTTGAGTACAAATTTAACAAAACCACTGCGTGGACAACGGACAATGCAGAGCTTAAAACAGGCACAAAAAAGCCACTTAACGAAAACAATCCGAACTACGCAGTAATAAGTGTTAACGGCAAAGGTACGCTCAAAAACACAGGCTATACCGAAATGTACAAGTACAAATCATACGACCGTGACGAAAAGAAAGCAAAACAAAGTGATATGGGTTTCAAAAAAGGCGTTGAGTATGACTTTAGCTGTTACATTAAAAATGAAGATTTTAGCGGCAATGTCAATGTTTACCTTGATTCAAAAAGCAACAAAAACAGCATTGTAAACCTTGACATTTCCAAAACCGACGGTATTTGGACAAAGCTTACGGCAACATTAAAATCGAATGCGACCGAGGATGGTGGACTTGCCATAGAGTTCGACGGCAAAGGCACAATATACCTTGACTTTGTCACACTGGTACCGAAAGACAGCTACGGCTACGGCACGAAGAAATGGAAATATGTATCGCTTCGCTCTGACCTTTACACTGCGCTCAGTCAGCTTTCGCCGAAGTTCGTCCGTTTTCCGGGTGGTTGCCTTGCCGAAGGTGACAGCCTTGCAAATCTTTACGACTGGAAAGAAACAATCGGACCTATTGAAGAAAGAACGCAGTTTTACAACCTTTGGCGTGATGATGTCGGCAGAGATTACATTAACACAAACTCAATGGGTTACCACGAATATTTTCAGCTTTGCGCCGACCTTAAGGCAGAGCCACTTCCTATTTTAAATGTAGGTTTAACCTGTCAGGGCAGAGCCGACTACGACGCTTATGTAAATGCACTTCGCAAGCTTTCAATGACTGACGAGCAGTGGAAAAAGCTTTTGACAGACGAAATTCACATTGACCCTGACGATGAGGAAAACAGAAAAGGCTACACCGAGCATATCGAGAGCCTTAACATTAAAAGTCAGGCAGATTTTGACAAATATCTCGACACTATTGCATTAAAGCCGGGCACTAAGGAATGGAAGGCTTATGTGCAGGATATTCTCGATTTAATCGAATATGCAAACGGCGACGCAAACACAACCTACTGGGGCGCACTTCGAGCTGCCAACGGAAGTGAAAAACCGTTTAACCTTAAATATATCGGTCTTGGCAATGAAAACTGGGGCGAAATTTACAAGCGTAATTTTGAAGCGCTTTACAAAGAAGTAAAAAAAGCGTACCCTGACATTACCGTAATTTCTTCAAGCGGCACATATCTTGAAGGTGACGCTTACGACTACAACTACAACTGGATAAACAAGGACTATACCGATACAATTGTTGACGAGCATTACTACACAAACGACGGTTACCTCTTTGACCACAACGACAGATATGACAGCTTTGACAGAAGCAAGGCGCATGTATTCATCGGCGAATATGCTGCCACATCCTCAGGTATCGGCACTATTCAAACAAAGTCGAATATGAACGAAGCAGTTGAAGAAGCAAGCTACCTTACAGGCATCGAACGAAACGGCGATATTGTCGATATGGCATCTTACGCACCGACCTTTGCCAAGGTTAATGCGCAGTGCTGGAATGTAAACCTTATTTGGTTTAACTCGCAGGAAATTGTGCTTACACCGAGTTACTATGTGCAAATGCTGTTTTCAAACAACTATGGAAATGAATACATAAAATCGAATTTTGACAACGGCAAAACAGTTAAAGACGGAATTTACGAGTCGGTAACGGTTGACCGTGAGGCACAAACACTTTTTGTTAAGCTTGTAAACACGACCGGCAAAAAGCAAAGCGTTGACATTAAGCTTGCAGATTTCGGCAAAATCAACAAAGTGTCGGCTCAATCGATTGAAAGCAATTACAAAGCTTCCTGCAACGAGATAGGAAGCCTTACAACATATCCGAAGGAATACGATTTAACAAGCAGTGAAAATGTCAGCGTAGATATGGGAAAATATGATGTTACCGTACTCAGGATTGCATACGGTGACAACAACGGCGATTCGTTTTATTCACTTCCGGATAATATTGTCACTATGACAACAAGCGTTAAAAATTATATTCCACCTGCTGTAAAAATCGCTGTACCGTGTGGTATTGCAGGCGTTGTTATCATAATCACAGCAGGAATTGTAATAACCAAAATTGTAAAAAAGAAGAAGAAAAACTGATATGAACATTACATTTTATTCAAGCGTATCAACAAAAGAAAAAGTTTTTGCTCACATACCCGAGTTTAAAGAGCACAACACAAGATTTTTTAAACTCAGCGAAAGAGAAAAGCTTTTGAGCGAAGGCAAAGACACAGAACTTTTATTCATTGACGCTATGGGCACATTTAACAAAAAGCTTATTGATTCAATGCCGAATTTAAAGCTGATAATGTCGGAAGGTGTCGGCTATCAGGGTGTTGATGTGGCATACGCAAGCGAAAAAGGTATACCTGTTTGCAACAACAAAGGTGTTAATGACACAGGTGTAAGCGAAGTTGCGCTGTTTCTTATGCTCGGCTGTTTAAGAAGCTTTTCAAAGGGTGTTGAGGAAATCTACAACGGCAGGCAAATTGAGTTTAAAAAAGCGTCGTTCGGTGTAAAAAAAGAACTCAGTCAGTGCACCGTCGGTTTAATCGGTTTTGGCGACATTGCAAGGAAAACGGCAGAATTTTTAAATGCTTTGGGTGCAAAGGTTGTGTACACGAACCGTACAAGATACGAAAGCTTGGAGAAGAAATACAATGTCACTTACTTGACTTTAGATGAGCTTCTGGCTCAAAGCGATATAGTATCGCTTCACCTTGCAGTTACACCTCAAACGAAGAACATTGCAAATTGCGAATTTTTCAAAAAAATGAAAAAGGGCGCATTTTTAATCAACACTGCCCGTGGCGATTTGGTAGACAACGAAGCGCTGAAAAATGCACTTTTGAATGGTGAAATTGCAGGCGCAGGTCTTGATGTTTATACACCCGAGCCACTCAGCGCCGACAATGTTTTGCTTGACGAAAAGCTTAAGGACAAACTCATCTTGACGCCACATATTGCAGGTATAACAAGCCTTACGGTAGAAAGAATTTATAAAAACATTTTTGAAAACACGCAAAATATAATTAATAACAAAGAGCTTAAAAACAGAGTAAATTAAACTTTGCAAAAAAGCTAAAAAGGCTTGGACTTCGATGTCCAAGCCTTTTCTAATAGTAATTAATACGCAATGCCTACGGCAGGAGCAAGCCCCTGCCCTACGATTTATCCACTTTATCGGCATTCTATATATTAGCTTAAGTTTGCTTTACCTGTGCAAAGTTCGTAGTATCTGCCCTTGAGTGCCATAAGCGCATCATGGTCGCCACGCTCGATAATCTGTCCGTGTTCAAGCACCATAATAGCGTTTGAGTTACGAACGGTTGAAAGTCTGTGAGCGATAACAAATACGGTTCTGCCAATCATAAGCCTATCCATACCGTGCTCGATATGAAGTTCGGTACGAGTATCGATTGACGAAGTTGCTTCGTCAAGAATCATTACAGGTGGGTCTGCAACTGCTGCACGGGCAATTGCAAGAAGCTGACGCTGACCTTGGCTGAGGTTGCCACCGTCACCGGTAATAACCGTGTTGTAGCCTTCAGGCAAACGACGAATGAACGAATGAGCCGAAGCAAGCTTTGCAGCGTCGATACATTCTTCATCTGTAGCATCAAGTCGACCGTAACGAATGTTATCCATAATTGTACCCGTGAACATATGAGTATCCTGCAAAACGATTGCAAGACTCTTTCTCAAATCGTCCTTTTTAATTCTCTTAATATCGATTGAGTCATATGTTATTGAGCCTTCTTGAATATCATAAAAACGGTTGATAAGGTTTGTAATTGTAGTTTTACCTGCACCGGTTGAACCTACAAATGCAATCTTTTGACCCGGCTTTGCGTAAAGGTTAATATCTTTGAGCACCTGCTTTTCAGGTACATAGCTGAAGTCGACATCTTCAAATACAACCTTGCCTTCAACAGGGATTTTCTTATCACCGTCAAGCCAGTACCACTTTTTGCCGTCGGAAGTTTTTTCCTCGTGGAGAGTAACAGTACCCTCGTCAACCTCCGATTGCATATCCATAACTTCAAACACTCTTTCGGCACCTGCCAAAGCAGAAAATACCGTGTTCATCTGGTTTGCAATTTGGTTAATCGGCTGAGTGAACTGCTTTGAATAGCTGAGGAAAGTGAAGAAAGTACCAATGTCAAGACTGCCCGAAAGAGCCAAAATACCACCGACAAGCGCAATTGTTGCATAGCTTGCGTTGTTGACACCGGTTGAGCACGGACCCATAATACCTGAGAAGAAGTTAGCGTTTGTAGCAGCCTTACGGAAGCTTTCGTTAGTTTCTTCAAATTCGTCAACAGCCTGCTGCTCGTGGTTGAAAACCTTAATAACTTTCATACCCTCAACAGATTCTTCAATATTACCGTTCATAATACCGAGATTTTTCTGTTGCTCTCTGAAATATTTTCTTGACTGCTTGCCGATAAGTGACACTGCAACCATCATAATGATGAGGAAAATAAGAGCGAAGAGGAAAAGAGTCGGGCTTAAAACTATCATCATAACGACTATACCCACAAAGGTAAATGCCGATGACACAAGCTGAACCATTGACTGCTCAAGCATCATTTGAACATTATCCACATCGTTTGTAAAACGGCTCATAATTTCGCCGTGTGTTTGCGAGTCAAAATATCTAAGCGGTAAGGTCTGCATATGGTCAAACAAATCCTTACGGATAATGTTAGTAGTCTTATATGCAAGAGTTACCATAATTTTACTTTGTGCAAAGCTGAAAAGTGAAGCACCTACATAAAGAAGCGACAACTTGATAAGGTTTTTAACAAGAGTTTTAATACCCTCATCCATAAATGTGCCTGCTTTAATAGAAGCTGCAATATCATTCAAAATCGGCTTTAAACAATACGAAGCAGCGATATTACAAACAGTGCTTAAAATAAGCATAACAAATACAACTAAAAGGAAAAGCTTGTTTTTGCCCATATATTTAAGAATCCTTGTAAATGTCTGCTTAGCATTTTTCGGCTTTCTAAAGTCGTTTTTACCTCTTGGAGGACCCATAGGTGGCATTATTCAAGCACTCCTTTCTGTTGAGTATTATAGATTTCCTGATAAATCTCATTAGTTTTAATAAGCTCGTCGTGATTGCCGATACCCTTAATTTCGCCGTCGTCGACTACAAGAATTTCGTCTGCGTCCTTAACGGAAGAAATACGCTGAGCAATGATAAACACTGTTGTGTCCTTAAGTTCGGTATAAAAGCTTTCACGAATCTTTGCTTCTGTTGCAGTATCAACTGCACTTGTTGAGTCATCAAGAATAAGAATTTTAGGCTTTTTAATCATTGCACGGGCAATACAAAGTCTTTGCTTTTGACCACCCGAAAGGTTAAGGCCACCCTGCGCAAGGTAGGTATTATAACCGTCAGGCTGTTCGTTAACAAAGCCGTCTGCCTGCGCCGCCTTACACGCTGCAACAATTTCCTCGTGAGTAGCGTCCTTTTTACCCCAACGAATATTTTCCTCAATTGTACCACTGAAAAGTACATTCTTTTGAAGCACAACGCCTATCATATCACGAAGGGCAGTAAGGTCGTATTGCCTTACATCAACGCCGTCGATAAGTACCTGACCACTTGTTACATCGTAAAGTCGTGGAATAAGGTTAACAAGGCTTGATTTACCACAGCCGGTACCACCGACGATACCGATAATTTGACCCGGTTTAGCCTTAAAGCTGATATTTTCAAGGATATTATCGCCGTGTGATTCAGGGTCGTATTTAAAGTTAACATTTTTAAATTCAACTTCGCCTTGTGGCTCGGTCGGAACGAATGCATTTTCAGGGTTGGTAATGTCAATATCAGTGTCAAGAACTTCAACTACACGCTCAGCGCAAGCTTTACCTCTTGCAAGCTGAAGAAGCATCATTGAAATCATAACAAGGTTCATAAGAATTTGAACCACATATGACGCAAATACGGAAATTTGACCTACCTGCATAATGCCTTCGTTAGCAGAAAGTGCGCCCTTATAATAAGTAAACACGATAACAGCGTTGAAAAGGAGCATCATAACCGGCATAACAGTAACGATAAGACCCGAAGCCATAGCACCCTGCTTTGCAAGGTCGTCGGAAGCCTTATGGAACTTATCCTTTTCGTGATCCTCACGAACGAACGCTTTTACTACACGCATACCGATAAGGTTTTCCTGAACTACACGGTTAACATTATCTACCTTTTTCTGCATTTTCCTAAACATAGGAAAACCGAATTTCATAATAAGTGCTACTATAATAATGATTATAGGAAGCATAAAGAGAAGTGTTGCAGACATTTTAGGGTTAATCCTTACTGCCATAACTGCTGCAACGATTAAAAGCGCCGGACCTCTTACCAAGATACGAAGCGACATCATAACTACCATTTGGAGCATTGTAATGTCGTTTGTAAGTCTTGTTGTAAGTGACGCTGTTGAAAATTTGTCGATATTCCTAAAAGAAAAACGACTGATTTTTTTGTACACATCATTTCTGAGTCGAAATGCGAAACGCTGGCTTACAACTGCCGACGATTTCATTGTTGCAAGACCGCCGCAAAGACCGATTACTGCAAGCAAAAGCATACCGAAGCCCATTTTGAGCACATAGCTTTTTGTATCAGCCGGTGAAGTGGTTGTGCTTACATTTTCATAAATATTGTTAGCAAGCGACGGCAACGACAGTTCGCATATAGCCTCGATAATCATACCGAGTGCACTGACAAGTGAAAGAAAGCCGAGCCCTTTCATATATTTAGCAAGCTTTTTTAACATTCGTTTTCATCTCCTTTTTCGTGACAAGCGCCACAATTTTCTAATAAATTATCAATTGCAAATTGCAAATAATGAGCAAACTGCAAGGCTGTTTCTTTATCCATATTTTTTGTAATAACTGCCTCAAGCTCATTCATTTTTTTAGTTATATTATCAGGCACACTCATAGCCTTTTCGGTCGGATACAGATGAACTATCCTTGCGTCGTTTTCGTCACTTTTTTTAGCTATAAATCCTGCCTTTTCCATTCTCTTAATCGACACACTCATAGTCGCATTTGACACACCCGTAATTTGGGCAAGCTTGCTTGAAGTTATACCTTCATTTTCAATAAGCGCAAAAATAATATCCTGCTGACCCGAATAGAGTCCTTCCTCGTTGACTACCTCGTTGAACCTGCAACGAATGAGACGAGACAGGAAACTCACTCTCGGACTAATCAAATCTTCCGGTGGTGGTTGTCTTCTTTTATAATTCATTATTCACTCTCCTTTCGCAATATTTTTAATAAATCAATGCAATTTCTAATAATGTTAGTCAACTAACATTAGCCGACTAAACGATATTTTAGCACAATTTAACAAAATGTCAAGAATAATATTGTAAACTATTTTTGAATGTGATAGAATACACGCAAAATGAGAATATAAATTATAGTTTATAAAAGGTTGACGGCTTCGCCACATTATATTTTTCTCTCCCTCAGTCACTATCGTGACAGCTCCCTCGTCAGAGGGAGCCAAGTTCTTGCTTCCCTCTGACGAGGGAAGTGTCAGCTATGCTGACGATAGGAGAGATAGGCGAACTGCGTTCGCCCGTTAATCCCTCCGTCACGCAAGCGTGCCACCTCCCTTTACAAGGG
>JBNMGQ010000036.1:0-17418 GCA_050872345.1 Eubacterium sp.
ATCCTCGACTACGCAGAGAATATTTGGAATATAACAAAAACGGACGAAATCTAATCGTCCGTTTCAGACTGTCGATAAAGTGGCTAAACCGTGCCGGCTTTTAATAAGTCAGTAGGATTATTCGTAGGGCAGGGGCTTGCTCCTGCCGAAAGTAATCTTAAAATTTACTATTTGAAAAATGGCTTGGACATTGAGTCCAAGCCATTTTTGGCACTTTTTGTCTTTTGCTCAGGGGCAGTACCATCGTACAGCACCCATTCGCAAAATACAAAATTTATCTCACTTTCTCAACATTCTCCAGCGTGTAGGGGTCGGCGTCCTCGACGACCCATTAAATTATTATTTTGTCTTAACTTTTTCGTCCTTAAGTTTTTTATGATAATCCTTTGTTTCTTTGGCAAGAGAGCCTGAAAGAGCAATCAAGCCGATAAGGTTCGGTATCGCCATAAGTCCGTTTGCAATGTCCGAAAAGCTCCAAACAACGCCGAGTGTTGCAGTAGCGCCTACATAAGTCAAAAGTGAAAATACAACTCTGTAAATGTAGCAGAAAATAGGCTTTTTGAAAAGAAATTCAAGCGCTTTTTCGCCGTTGTATTCCCATCCTAAAATAGTTGAAAAAGCGAAAAGGATAATGCTGATTGTTACGAAAACGGCACCGGCTTTGCCAAGCGCAGTTTCAAAAGCTGCAATTGTAAGTTCAGCGCCTTCAAGAAGTGAACCGTCAGCCTTTGTTGTGCCGAGCTTTCCGCTTGAAGCAATTGCAAGACCTGTAATTGTGCACACGATAATTGTATCGATAAAAGTACCACACATATTGATAAAACCCTGCTTAACATGGTGGTCAGAGGTTGCAGAAGCAGCAGAAATAGCAGCACTGCCCAGACCTGCTTCGTTTGAAAATACGCCTCTT
The DNA here is from genome assembly GCA_050872345.1 of Eubacterium sp. Taxonomy (GTDB): domain Bacteria; phylum Bacillota; class Clostridia; order Oscillospirales; family Acutalibacteraceae; genus Eubacterium_R. The sequence goes on from JBNMGQ010000036.1 coordinate 911, forward strand.
GCGATACCGTAACGCATCGAACTCATCATACTTGCAGTAACCGTACCTACAAGTCCACCGGCAATAGGTTTAGCGCCGAATGCCATTGAAAAGATATTTGCAATACCGTCAGGAACATTTTTGTAGTTTATGCAAACTACGATAATACCGGCAACCATATAAAACAGCGCCATGGCAGGAACGAGTACGCTTGATACTTTCGAAATGGACTTGATACCACCGAGCACAACAGCGCCTACGCAAATTACAAGAATAATGCCGACTATCCATTTTGGTACATTAAAGGTTGAATTAACGGCAGTAGTGATTGAGTTACCTTGCGCAGAGTTACCGATACCGAATGATGCCATAAGTGTGAAAATTGAAAACATAACGGCAAGAAAAGAGCCGAGCTTTTTATTCTTTAAGCCGTATTTGAGGGTGTACATCGGTCCACCACACATCTCGCCTTTAGAGTTGACTGTTCGATATTTACCTGCAAGCGCACATTCGGCATATTTTGTTGAAATACCGAACGCTGCCGAAATCCACATCCATACAAGAGCACCCGGTCCACCGAGTACCATTGCTGTGGCAACACCTACAATGTTACCTGTGCCGACTGTTGCAGCAAGCGCAGTCATCAAAGCCGAAAACGGAGAAATATCACCTTCGCCGTCCTTTTGCCTTGACTCTTTGCTGAAGAGCCTTTTGAGTGAAGAACCAAGGTTTCTCCAAGGCAAAAATCTGAGCCTGAATGTTAAGAATATACCTGTTCCTACAAGGAAAACAAGCATAACCGGACCCCATACAAAGTCGTTTATTTTGTTGACAATTTCCGTAAACTTATCCATCAAACGCCACCCTTTATAAATAAAATATATTATATAATAACATATTATAATGTGTTAAGCAAGAAAAAATTGATTTTAATCGGTTGACGGCTATGCCACATTGTAAGGCTCCCTTGTGTAAAGGGAGCTGTCGGTTTACCGACTGAGGGATTGGCAGGCAACCACAGGTCACCCCTACGATAGTCTTGCCGTTTTAGACTGTCTACATTAGAAAAATTACCGTAGGGGCGAACTGTGTTCGCCCGATAATCCCTCCGATTGCTTTCGCAACCACCTCCCTTTACAAGGGAGGCTAAACATTAATTTACAACCCATAAAGTCTTCTTGCATTCTCATTTGTTATATTGAGAAGTTCTTGTGGGTCGATATTTAAAAGTGAGCCGATTTTTTCGGCGATATACGGAATATAGTGCGAGTCGTTTCTCTTGCCACGCATAGGAGTAGGGGCGAGGTAAGGGCAATCGGTTTCAAGCACAAGTCGTTCTATCGGTATTTCTTTTGCAACTTCAAGGCTTTTTCGTGCGTTATTAAAGGTTACGACACCGTTCAAGCCGATATACATACCGAGTTTGATAATTTCTCTTGCCATTTCCTTTGAACCGGAGAAACAGTGCACAACACCCTTAGGCTTCATCTCTTTTAAAATATCGAGCGTGTCGCCGTGTGCATCTCTGTCGTGTACGATTATCGGCATATCAAGTTTTTTGGCAAGCTCGATTTGTGCTTTAAAAAACTTTTTCTGTTCCTCTTTGCTCGATTCCATCCAGTAATAATCAAGTCCGATTTCACCTATAGCCACGCACTTTTCGTTTTTTGCAAATCTTTCAATCACCTTCAAATCGTCAAGCGTTGCACCCTTTAAATTTTCAGGGTGGAAGCCTGAAGCAAAGTAAATATAATCATACTTTTGCGCAAGGTCAAAATTAAATTGAGTCGAGTCAATGTCACATCCACAACTGACAACTAAAGAAACACCCTGACTTTGAAGATTATTTAGCAATTCTTCTCGGTCAGGGTCAAATTTACTGTCGTCGTAGTGGGAATGTGTATCAAAAATATTGTGATACATTTATATTCCTACCGTTTCTTATCTTATTTTAGTACCTGCCGGCATACCGTCAACAAAGAGAACTTTTACATCGTCTTTGCTTACATCACCTGCAAGGAGCATACCGTTACTCATTTCGCCACAAAGCTTTGCAGGTTTAAGGTTTGCAACGATAATTACGCTCTTGCCAATCAAATCTTCAGGCTTGTACCAAGGAGCAATGCCGGATACGATTTGACGAAGTTCGCCTGAACCGTCGTTAACCTGTAACTTGAGAAGCTTCTTAGCTTTCTTGATAGGTTCGCACTGTTCAATCTTGGCAACTCTGAGTTCAACCTTTGCAAAATCATCAAACTGAATTTCTGCAAGACCTTCAATTTCAGGCTTAGCTTCTGCTTCTGCCTTTGCGTTTTCCTTTTGCTTTTCGGCAATTTCAGCAAGCATCTTTTCAGCGTCGATTCTTGCGAAAAGTGCCTTTGCTTCGCCGACTTTGGTGCCTGCCTTGAGAGCGCCGAACTCTTTGAGTGAGTCGTAATCTTTAATGTCGCAGTTCATCTGCTCAAAGATTTTCTCACTTGTCTCAGGCATAAACGGTGAAAGGAGAACAGCAATAAATCTGATAGATTCAAGAAGGTTGTAAAGAACGGTACCGAGTCTTGAAATTTGGCTTTCATCCTTTGCAAGTGCCCAAGGTGAAGTTTCGTCGATATATTTGTTTGAACGCTTGGCAAGGTTCAATACTGCTTCAACAGCGTCTGCAACTCTGTAAGTTTCAAAACACTTTTCAACTTTTGCAACAGTGTCAAGGGCGAAAGTCTTAAGCTCCTCGTCCTCAACATATTTACATTCCGGCTCGTAGCAAGGTGCTTGAACAACGCCGTCAAAATACTTGTTTTGCATTGCGATAGTTCTGTTAACAAGGTTACCGAATGTGTTTGCAAGGTCGCTGTTGTATCTTTCAATAATTGTTTCGTATGTGATAGAACCGTCGTTAGCGTACGGCATTTCGGATACAAGGTAATATCTTACTGCATCAACACCAAGAAGGTTAACAAGGTCGTCAGCATAGATAACATTGCCCCTTGACTTGGACATTTTGTCCTCGCCGAAGAGAAGCCACGGGTGACCGAACACCTGCTTTGGAAGTGGCTCACCGAGTGCCATAAGCATAATCGGCCAGTAGATTGTGTGGAATCTTACAATATCCTTACCGATAATGTGAACATCGGCAGGCCAGTACTTTTTGTAAAGGTCGGATGAACCGTCAGGGTCGTAGCCGAGAGCAGTGATATAGTTTGAAAGTGCGTCAATCCAAACATAGATAACATGCTTATCGTCAAATGTTACAGGGATGCCCCACTTAAAACTTGTACGGCTTACGCAAAGGTCCTGCAAGCCAGGTTTGATGAAGTTGTTGAGCATCTCTTTTTTACGAGCCTCAGGGTAAATGAAGTTCTCGTTACTTTCGATAAACTCTTCAAGCCTCTTTTGATATTTTGAAAGTCTTAAGAAATAAGCTTCCTCTTTTGCAGGCTTAACTTCACGGCCACAGTCAGGGCACTTGCCGTCAACAAGCTGACTCTCTGTCCAGAATGATTCACAAGGAGTGCAGTACATACCTTCGTAGTGACCCTTGTAAATATCGCCTTGGTCGTATAATTTCTTGAAAATCTTTTGAACAGTCTTTTCGTGGTATGGGTCTGTAGTTCTGATAAACTTGTCGTAGCTTGTGTTTAAAAGGTCACAAATCTCACGAATTTCGCCCGATACCTTGTCAACATATTCCTTAGGTGTTACACCTGCTTTTTTAGCATATTCTTCAATTTTCTGACCGTGCTCGTCAGTACCTGTAAGCATAAATACATCATAGCCCTGAAGCCTTTTGTATCTTGCAATAGCGTCGGTCAAAACAATTTCATAGCTGTTGCCGATATGTGGCTTTCTTGATGTGTATGCAATTGCTGTAGTTATATAAAATTTTCCTTTATCAGCCATTGTTATATCTCCTTATGTAATTATTAAAGAAGTGACGCTGCACCCTTGTCAAGCATAAGAGTTACATCTGTGTGGAACTGGAGAACAGATGCAGGGCACTGAGGTGTAACATCACCGTCAATAAGCTGCTTGATAGCTTTTGCTTTGTTTTCGCCGATAGCGATAATAAGAATCCTTTTAGCCTGCATAATTGAGCCGATACCCATTGTTACTGCGTGGGTAGGAACTTCGTCAATTGACTTGAAGAAACGGCTGTTATCCTTAATTGTGCTTTCCTTAAGAGCAACAACATGGCTCCATCTTTGGAAGCTGTCGGAAGGCTCGTTAAATGCAATGTGACCGTTTGAGCCGATACCTAAAAGCTGAATGTCGATGCCACCTGCTTTTTTAATTTTTTCTTCGTATGCCTTACATTCTTCCTCAGGATTTTCTGCGTTGCCGTTAAGGAAGTTGATATGCTCCTCAGGAATGTTAATGTGGTCGAAAAGATTGTCGTGCATAAAGCGATGGTATGAGTTAACATCGTTAACATCAAGCTTGCAGTATTCGTCAAGGTTAAATGTTGTAACTTTGCTGAAATCAACAGCGCCTTGCTCGTAAAGCTTAATCATATGGCCGTATGGCTTAAGTGGTGTTGAGCCGGTAGCAAGACCGAGTACACTGTCAGGCTTAGCAAGAACCTGACCACACATATAGTTGCCGGCTGCAATACCGATTTGTTCTTCATTATCATATACAAGTACATTCATTTTATTATACCTCCGATTTTTATATATCTTATATATTATAAACTAATTAATTTGTGTGTCAACTTTATTTTTCTTTTCGCCAATCTTTTTGATTATAGCAAATATCACAAAAAAGATAAGTGCACCGAGTAAAGCGCCACATGTGTCAATCACCCAGTCCCTGAACTCACAACTTCGGCCTTGCACAAATTTTTGATGAAATTCGTCCGTCGCTGCATAAATCGATGCGATGATTATGCCAAGGTAAGGCGTGCACCTTTTATTCGTTTGGTAAAGAGCATTGCAACAAAGAAGGCACAGTCCTGTGTATTCGCTGAAATGCGCAAGCTTCCTTACTATAAAGCTTGTAAAAAAGTTGTCACCGAAATGAGCAATAAGCCATTCGAGTATGGCACTGCTTTGAATATTTGACTCGTCGGCAGTCCTTGACGAAAGCCAAAATATAACGCCCATACAAGCGACGACGAGTGCCCAGCTTATCACTACGATAAATATGTTTTTCTTATTTTGCTTCTCTTGTTGCATTTACAAAGCTTACCCTTCCACTGCCCGGATGAAACTGAACATTTTTTACACCTTGTGCTTCGGCATAGTATGATGATTCGTAAAGCACCGGCTTAATGCTGTAGTCGCTCAAAATTGCCTGCTCGCATTTCTTTGTGCTTTGCGCCGATTTGTCGGCAGAAGTGCTCTGCGCCTTTTTAAGTGCAGAGATAGCACTCGGTACTGTACCCATATAGTTGCTGTTAATAACAGTGCTTAAGAAGTTTAGCGCATTTTGGTTATTTGCAGTGAATTTATAAAGTGCAATGTCATAGTCACCCTTCGAAAGTGCCGACTGATATTCCTCATCACTCAAAATGTTAATCTTAAGTGAAAATGCAATTTTGTGTTCGTCGTCGTCACCGTAAGATGAAATTGAACCTACGCCTGCCTGAATACCCTGTACAAGCTCTTTAACTATATCCTCGTAATCCTTAGTGGCAATTACGGTGAAATCGGCTTTTGATGCGCCGAGTTCGTTTAAGCCTGTTCTCCAAAGTTCCTTTGCCTTTGTGGTATTCTGCTTGTAAACCGTTGCGCCCATAGCGTCCTTGGCACTCTTTGTACCTATTACACAGCTTGGTGGAGTAAAGCATGTGGCACGGCTTAAATAGTCAACCTTGCTTGTATCAACATCCGAAATGCTTAAGCACACTGCTTTTCTCAACTTGTCGTTTGAAAAGATAACATTGTTCTTGTTAAGTATCATTGCAAGGGTAGCGTCGGTGTAGTTGATTGCAGTGATTTTTTCGTTTTTAAGCTGGTCGTATTCCTGACCCGAAATGTATGCGCAGTCATAGTAGCCGGACTTAAGATTTTTAACGGTATCTTCAGTGCCGTCGGTGATTTTTAATGTAAGGTCGGTTACCTGCGACGGATAATCGCCGACATATTGGCTGTTATTTTTGAGCACATATGAACTTTCAAGAATATTTGTAATGCAAAACTGACCGTTGAAAATCGAATAGTCAAGACCTAAACCGTATCTGCCTTTTGTAGCATTGAAATATTCCTCGTTACAAGGCATTGCAATTGCCGTTGAAAGAACATTAAGAAAACCGGAATCGGCACTCTTAAGCTTAATTTCAAGTGTGTAATCGTCAACGGCTTTAACTCCGAGTTTCTTTGAACTCATCTTGCCCGAATGGATTTTTGAAGCGTTGACAATATTTGAAATTGAAGAGAAAAGGGGAGCGTCGGTATTTTTCTCACATGCTCTTTGAAGCGCAAAAACAAAGTCGTTTGCCGTTATGTCAGGGTCAAATGCTTTGCCCATAAGCTTTTGCGCAGCCGTTTCGCTGTCGGCGTCCTTGCTTTTAACATTCCACTTTGCGCCTTGCCTTAAATGGAAAGTATATGTTTTGCCGTCCTCACTTATGTCCCAAGTCTTTGCAACACCGGCTTGAACCTTGCCGTCGTCGTTAACTCTTACAAGACCTTCAAAGCAGTTTTCGACTATTAAAAATTCATCACCCGTTGAAGCTATTTGAGGGTCAAAGCTTTTTATGTTGCCCGAAAAAGGGTAGATAAAATCGATTTTGTTACTCTTTGAAGAGCAACCGGAAAATAACGAAACCGTAATAAGCACACACATAATTACGGCGATAATTCTTTTAATTGCAGTTTTCAATTTCTTCACCTATAGTAATGTAATAAAAATAAAATATTAAGTCTAATCGTAATTATAGCAAACTGTACATAGTAAATCAATGAATATTTTAATCAAATTTTATTAATTTTAATCCAAAATACGAAACACTCGGAACAGTGTACCAAAAACTTTTTGAGCATTTCAAAAATTTATTTATAAAAGTCTTGACATATTGCAATAGGTGGGTTATAGTATTAGCTATCTTAAAATGGCAATTTATTGCAAATTATAAATCTTTATATTTTTAATTTATTGCTTATATATGTAACGGAAAATTATAATTTTCAGGTCATACGCAATACGCAATTTGTCGTTTACGAATATCAACAAATAACGAAAATAAAACGATCGGAGTGACTCTAATGGTAAATGTTAAGGATGTCCAGCTCGGCACAACAACGAGAAAGAGTTTTGCAAAAATCAATGAGGTTATGAAAATGCCTAACCTTATCGAAGTGCAGAAGAGTTCTTATCGTTGGTTTCTTGAAGAGGGCCTCAAAGAAGTTTTTAAAGACATCGGTGAAATCAGCGATTACACCGGTAATCTTGTACTCAGCTTTGTGGACTTTTCAATCGACGATGAGCCAAAGTACTCAATTGCACAATGTAAGGCTCGTGACACCACTTATGCTCGTCCTTTAAAGGTAACAGCAAGACTTGTAAATAAAGAAACAGGCGAAATCAAGGAAAACACAATTTTTATGGGTGACCTTCCTTGGATGACAGATGCAGGTACATTTGTTATCAACGGTGCTGAAAGATGTATTGTATCTCAGCTCGTTCGTTCACCTGGTGTTTACTACAATATGGACCACGACAAGACAGGTAAGGAACTCTTTACTAACACAGTAATTCCTAACCGTGGTGCTTGGCTTGAATATGAAACAGACGCTAACGACCTTTTCTATGTAAGAATCGATAAGAACAGGAAGATTTACATTACAACTTTCCTTCGTTCTTTGGGTCTCGGCACCGACGCAGAAATCGTTGATTTCTTCGGTGAGGACGAAAAGATTCTTGCTACAATCGATAAGGATACTACAAAGAATCAGGAAGAGGCACTTCTTGAAGTTTACAAGAAGCTTCGTCCGGGTGAACCACCTACACTTGAAAGTGCGCAGTCACATCTTGACGGTTTGTTCTTTGATGCACACCGTTATGACCTTTCAAGAGTCGGCAGATATAAATATAACAAAAAGCTTTCATTAAGCGACAGACTTAAGGACAGAGTTCTTACTCAGCCTATCATTTCGCCACAGGGTGAATTTCTTGCAGACGCCGGTGAAAAAATCAGCGAAGAGCGTGCAGTTGAAATTGAAAATGCAGGTGTTATGGTTGCATTTGTTGACGCTGACGGCAAGGAAGTTAAAATCGTTTCAAACGGTATGGTTGACATTTACAAGTATGTTGACTTCGATTGCAAAGAGCTTGGTATTCACGAGCATGTTTGCTACAGAGTTCTTGCAGAAATTCTTGAAAAATGCGGCGACGATGTTGACGCTCTTAAGGAAGAGATTGAAAGAAGAGCAGACGACCTCGTTCCAAAGCATATCACTACCGATGATATTTTCGCCAGCGTATCTTACCTCATCAACCTTGCACAGGGCGTAGGTAAGACAGACGACATTGACCACCTCGGCAACCGTCGTATCAGAGCAGTAGGCGAACTTCTTCAAAACCAGTTTAGAATCGGCTTCACAAGAATGGAAAGAGTTATCCGTGAGCGTATGACACTTCAGGCTCAGGATGATGACGGTGCTATCACACCACAGGCTCTTATCAATATCCGTCCTGTTGTTGCTGCTATTAAAGAGTTCTTCGGTTCATCTCCTCTTTCTCAGTTTATGGACCAGAACAACCCACTTGCAGAGCTTACTCATAAGCGTAGACTTTCAGCCCTCGGTCCGGGTGGTCTTTCAAGAGACCGTGCAGGTTTCGAAGTTCGAGATGTACACTATACCCACTACGGTCGTATGTGCCCTATCGAAACACCTGAAGGTCCTAACATCGGTCTTATCTCTTACCTTGCTTGCTACAGCCGTCTTAACGAATATGGCTTTATCGAAGCACCTTATCGCCGTGTTGATAAGGAAACAGGCGTTGTAACAGACGAAGTAGTTTATATGACAGCCGATGTTGAGGATAACTTTGTTGTTGCTCAGGCTAACGAACCACTTGACGAAAACGGCAGATTTACAAATTCAAGAGTTACTTGCCGTTGCCGTGACGAGTTCCTTACTCTTCCTCCTGAAAGAGTTGACTATATGGATGTATCGCCAAAGATGGTTGTATCTGTTGCTACAGCAATGATTCCGTTCCTTGAAAACGACGATGCTAACCGTGCTCTTATGGGTGCTAACATGCAGCGTCAGGCAGTACCTCTTCTTAAAACAGTATCTCCTGTAGTCGGTACAGGTATGGAATATAAAGCAGCTTATGACTCAGGTGTAGTTGTAATTGCTAAGCGTGGCGGTGTAGTCAGTGCAGTTGACGCTACCACAATTGAAATTAAAACAGAGAGTGGCGAGGTTGACAAGTACGAGCTTGTTAAGTTCCAAGGTTCTAACCAGGGTACTTGCATTAACCAGCGCCCTATCGTTTCACTTCACCAGAAGATTGAGGACGGACAGGTTATTGCCGACGGTCCTGCAACCTGCAACGGTGAAATTTCACTTGGTAAGAATGCTCTTATCGGCTTTATGACTTGGGAAGGTTATAACTACGAGGATGCTGTTCTTATTAATGAAAAAATCGTAAGAGATGATGTTTACACCTCTATCCATGTTGTTGAACACGAAGTAGAGGCTCGTGACACAAAGCTTGGCCCTGAAGAAATTACAAGAGATATTCCTAATGTCGGTGAAGATGCTCTTCGTGACCTTGACGAGGACGGTATTATCCGTGTCGGCGCAGAGGTTCATTCAGGCGATATTCTTGTAGGTAAGGTTACACCTAAGGGTGAAACAGAACTTACAGCCGAGGAAAGACTTTTGAGAGCAATCTTCGGTGAAAAGGCAAGAGAAGTCAGAGATACTTCAATGCGTATTCCACACGGTGAATACGGTATCGTTGTTGATGTTAAGGTATTTACCCGTGCAAACAGCGACGAACTTTCACCTGGTGTTAATAAAGTAGTTAGAGTATATATTGCTCAAAAGCGTAAGATTCAGGTCGGCGATAAGATGGCTGGTCGTCACGGTAACAAGGGTGTTGTTTCAAGAATTTTACCACAGGAAGATATGCCATTCCTTCCTGACGGCAGACCTCTTGACATTGTTCTTAACCCACTCGGCGTACCTTCTCGTATGAATATCGGTCAGGTACTTGAGGTTCACCTCGGCTATGCAGCTATGGCACTTGGCTGGAAGATGATGACACCTGTATTCGACGGCGCTCACGAGCAGGATATTCGTGATTGCCTTGAACTTGCCGACATCGGTTACTATATCGATGAAAACGGCAAGAAGGTATACGACGGTAAGACAGAACTTATCGACGGTCGTACCGGTGAGAAGTTTGATAACCGTATCACAGTAGGTTATATGTACTACCTCAAGCTCCATCACCTTGTTGATGATAAGATTCACGCTCGTTCAACCGGTCCTTACAGCCTTGTAACTCAGCAACCACTCGGTGGTAAAGCTCAGTTCGGTGGCCAGCGTTTCGGTGAAATGGAAGTTTGGGCACTTGAAGCTTACGGTGCAGCTTATACACTTCAAGAAATTATTACTATTAAATCTGATGATGTTGTCGGTCGTGTTCGTACCTACGAGTCAATCGTTAAGGGCGAAAACATTCCTACAGCAGGCACACCTGAGTCATTCAAAGTTCTCTTCAAGGAACTTCAGGCACTCGGTCTTGACACTAAGGTTCTCGATAAGGACGGCAACGAGGTTGAGCTTAAGCAAGACCTTGACGACGGTTCAGGCATTCAGCCTATCGACGAGCAGGCGTTTACAACAGTAAATGACTTTGAGGGTCAGGAAGGCTACGGAGTTGAAAACGCAGAGGACGGTCAGGAAGCAGGTCAGTCAGATAGTTACGATGATTTGTTCGCAGACAGTGAAGGCGACAGCGACGATGATTTCGGCTTCGACTTCGGCGATGATTCATCCGACGACGAATAATTCTGACAGACTTCACTAACTAAAAATATAAAGGAGTGCTTCCATATGGATAATTATGAAAACGAATTCAGTTCAATAAAAATCGGCCTTGCTTCACCGGAGCAGATTCGTGAGTGGTCTTACGGCGAAGTTACAAAGCCTGAAACAATAAATTACAGAACTCTTAAGCCTGAGCGTGACGGTCTTTTCTGCGAAAGAATTTTTGGCCCTACAAAGGACTGGGAATGTCATTGTGGTAAGTATAAGAGAGTTCGTTATAAGGGAAAAGTCTGCGAGCGCTGTGGTGTTGAAATCACACGCTCAAAGGTTCGTCGTGAGCGCATGGGTCACATCGAACTTGCAGCTCCTGTTTCTCATATTTGGTACTTCAAGGGTATTCCGAGCCGTATCGGTCTTGTACTCGATATTAGCCCGAGAAACCTTGAAAAGGTACTTTATTTTGCACTTTACATTGTTACCGACCCTGGTGACACACCTCTTGAAAAGATGCAGCTTCTTAACGAAAAAGAATATGCAGAAATGAGAGAGAGATACGAGGACGACTTTAAGGCGGGTATGGGTGCCGAAGCTATTAAAGAGCTTCTTCAGGGCATAGATGTTGCTCAGCTTCGTGATGAACTTACAGCAGAGCTTGACGGCGCAACAGGTCAAAAGAGAGTAAGACTTCTTAAAAGACTTGATGTTGTTGACGCTTTCTATCACAGTGGCAACAAGCTTGAATGGATGATTCTTGACGCTATTCCTGTTATCCCACCTGATATTCGTCCTATGGTTCAGCTTGACGGTGGCAGATTTGCTACTTCTGACCTTAATGACCTTTACAGAAGAGTTATTAACCGTAACAACCGTCTTAAAAGACTTCTTGAGCTTGGTGCTCCTGAAATCATTGTAAGAAACGAAAAGAGAATGCTTCAGGAATCTGTTGACGCACTTATCGATAACGGTCGTCGTGGCAGACCTGTAACAGGTCCTAATAACAGACCTCTCAAATCTCTTTCAGATATGCTTAAGGGTAAGCAGGGTCGTTTCCGTCAGAACCTTCTCGGTAAGCGTGTTGACTACTCAGGCCGTTCTGTTATCGTTGTAGGTCCTGAACTTAAGATGCACCAGTGTGGTCTTCCTAAGGAAATGGCAATTGAACTTTTCAAGCCTTTCGTAATGAAGAGACTTGTTGAAAAGGGTATTGCTTCAAATATTAAATCAGCAAGAAAGATGGTTGAAAAGGCTGACAGACCTGAAGTTTGGGATAGCCTTGAAGTTGTAATTAAGGACCATCCGGTTATGTTAAACCGTGCTCCGACTCTTCACAGACTCGGTATTCAGGCATTTGAGCCTGTTCTTGTTGAGGGTAGAGCTATTAAGCTTCACCCACTTGCTTGTACAGCTTTCAACGCCGACTTCGACGGTGACCAGATGGCTGTCCATGTACCTCTTTCTGCCGAAGCTCAGGCAGAAGCAAGAATGTTGATGCTTGCTGCTAACAACCTTCTTAAACCTTCAGACGGTAAGCCTGTAACAGTTCCTACTCAGGATATGGTTATCGGTTCATACTACCTTACAATGATTAAGGAAGGTGAGCCGGGTCAGCCTAAGTTCTTTAAGGACGAAGCAAGAACTCAGGAAGTAAGCTTTGATGAAGTTAAGAACGATATTAACAAGGATTATGACGACCCTCGTGATTATGTTCCTAACCCTGCAATTCTTTGCGAAATCCCTGAGGATGAATTTGCAGAGAAATACGGCTACTACCGTTCATATAAACTCTATAGGGATAAAGATGAAGCTATGATGGCATATCAGGAAGGTTCACTCGGTATGCATTCACCTGCTAAGATTCGTGTAACTCGTGAAGTTGACGGCGTTGAAAAGACAGGTATCATCATTACCACTATCGGTAGAATCATCTTCAATAATCCTGTTCCTCAGGACCTCGGTTTTGTTGACAGAACTGACCCTGAAAGAGAATTTGACCTTGAAGTTTCATTCGTTGTTAAGAAGAAACAGCTCGGTCAGATTGCTGAAAAATGTATCAATGTTCACGGCGTTTCTATTGCTTCTCATGTTCTTGACTCTATCAAGGCTCAGGGCTATAAGTATTCAACAGTTTCAGGTACAACCGTTGCCGTATGCGACGCACTCATCCCTGAAAAGAAGAAGGAATACCTTGCAGAAGCAGAAGCAAAGGTTGATGAAATCACATATAACTATAACTACGGTCTTATTACTAACGAAGAGCGTTCTTCAGCAGTAATCAAAGCTTGGGAAGATTGTACAAACAAGGTTTCTAACGAGCTTACAAGTAACTTCGACGGTGCTCATAACCCTATTCACATGATGGTAGACTCAGGTGCCCGTGGTAGTACTTCACAGCTTCGTCAGCTTGCCGGTATGAGAGGTCTTATCGCAAACACAGCAGGTAAGACAATCGAAGTTCCTATTCGTGCTAACTACCGTGAAGGTCTTAATATTCTTGAATACTTCATTTCTTCCCGTGGTGCTCGTAAAGGTCTTGCCGATACAGCTCTTCGTACAGCCGACTCAGGTTACCTTACAAGAAGACTTGTTGATGTATCGCAGGATGTTATCATTCGTGATGACGATTGCGGTTGCCACGACGGTATCGTTGTATCTAAGATTATGGACGGTAACCGTGTTCTTGAGCCACTTGAGGAAAGACTTACAGGTCGTTTCGTTGTTGACCCTGTAGTTGACCCTAAGACAGGCGAAATCCTTATGGAAACAGATAAGATGATGACTGCTGCCGACGCTAAGCGTATTGTTGACGCAGGTATTGAATCGGTTAAGATTCGTTCTCTTATCACTTGTAAATCCCGTCACGGTGTATGCCGTAAGTGCTATGGTTCTAACCTTGCATTTAACGAACCTGTTCAGGTTGGTGAGGCAGTTGGTATTATCGCTGCTCAGTCAATCGGTGAGCCTGGTACTCAGCTTACAATGAGAACATTCCATACCGGTGGTGTTGCCGGTGGCGCCGATATTACACAGGGTCTTCCTCGTGTTGAAGAATTGTTTGAAGCAAGAAAGCCAAAGCAACTTGCTATCCTTTCTGAAATCGAAGGCGATGTTCGTTTTGAAGAAATCAAGAAGAGCCGTCATGTTATCGTATATAATAAGGATACAGCAGAAGAGAAGAAGTATCTTATCCCTTACGGCGCAAGACTTTGCGAAAATATCGTAGAGGGCGCTCATATTGCAAAGGGTACAGAGCTTACACTCGGTGCTGTTAACCCACACGATGTTCTTGCTATCCTCGGTGAAGAAGCTGTTTATAACTACCTTATCAAGGAAGTTCAGTTTGCTTACCGTACACAGGGTGGTGACATTAACGATAAGCATATCGAAGTTATCGTTCGTCAGATGCTTAAGAAGTGTACTGTTGACGAAGCAGGCGACACCGATCTTGTTGCAGGTACAGTGGTTGATGTTTCTGCCGTTGACGAAGCAAATGACAAGATTGAAGCAAGAATTAAAGCAGGCGAGGAAAACCTCAAGAAAGCAACTTATATTCCTATTCTTATGGGTATCACAAAGGCTTCTCTTGCTACAGATTCATTCCTTTCTGCTGCATCATTCCAGGAAACAACAAGAGTTCTTACCGACGCTGCAATTCGTGGTAAGAGCGACCCACTTATCGGTCTTAAGGAAAATGTTATTATCGGTAAGCTTGTTCCTGCCGGCACAGGTATGGATGTATTCCGTAAGGTTGATGTTGTTCCGAGTTATTTTTCAGCTGAAAACAGCGACGAAATTTTAAATCTTGAACAATTACAAGAACTCTTGACAAACACTATGAATTAGTGGTATAATGCTAAATCGTGTGAGGAAACTTTGTTCAGTTGTAACAAATTTTCGCTTCATAATTTAGTTAAAAACACAACATATTGGGGTGAGCATTGCGCTTGCCCCAAGGTGTGCGTTTAGTTGATATGCTAATTTTTGGCATATGAATTATGCGCATACTGCGTATAAATAATTTTGAAAGGAGATAAACTATTGCCTACCTTTAATCAGCTCGTAAGAACAGGTCGTAAGACCATCGAGAAAAAGTCAAAGACACCTGCACTTTTAAAGGGTTTAAACACAAAGAAGAATGTTGTAACAGACAACAACTCACCACAAAAGCGTGGCGTTTGTACTGCTGTTAAGACTGCAACACCTAAGAAGCCTAACTCAGCTCTTCGTAAGATTGCCAGAGTTCGTCTTACAAACGGTATTGAAGTATCAGCTTACATTCCTGGCGTTGGTCATAACCTTCAGGAACACTCTGTAGTTATGATTCGTGGCGGCCGTGTTAAGGACCTTCCTGGTGTACGTTACCATATTATTCGTGGTACACTTGATACTCAGGGCGTTAACGGCAGAATGCAGAGCCGTTCTAAGTACGGTGCAAAGAAGCCAAAGGCTGCTAAGAAATAAGCCTTATTTTAATGGATAACAATAGTTTATATACCTATATATAATTACAGCGTATATGACCTTTTGTTGACTCCACGGAAAAACCGAGTACCTATGAACTCATTAAAAATTATGAAGGAGGGAAGCGAAGATGCCAAGAAGAGGCCAAATCGCTAAGCGTGATGTATTACCTGATCCGCTTTACAATTCAAAGCTTGTAACCAGACTTATCAACAGCATCATGCTTGATGGAAAGAAGGGCGTCGCTCAGAAAATCGTTTACGACGCATTCGACATCATTAAGGAAAAAACAGGCAACGATCCGTTAGAGACTTTTGAAGCTGCAATGGAAAACGTAATGCCTGTACTCGAGGTAAAGGCTCGCCGTGTCGGCGGTGCTACTTACCAGGTTCCTCTCGAGGTTCGTCCTGAAAGAAGACAGACTTTAGGTCTTCGTTGGATTACTCTTTACGCTCGTCAGCGTTCTGAGAGAACTATGAGAGAGCGCCTTGCTGCTGAAATTATGGACGCTGTTAATAAGACAGGCGGCGCAGTTAAGAAGTGCGACGATACACACAAGATGGCAGAAGCAAACAAAGCATTTGCTCATTTCAGATATTAATAGGAGGGTATTATGTCAAGACAAGTATCTCTTGAGATGACAAGAAATATTGGCATTATGGCTCATATTGATGCAGGTAAAACTACAACCACCGAGCGTATTCTGTATTATACAGGTGTTAACCACAAGATTGGTGAAACACACGAAGGTGCTGCAACAATGGACTGGATGGAGCAGGAGCAGGAGCGTGGTATCACAATCACATCTGCTGCAACTACTTGTTTCTGGAAAAAGCATAGAATCAATATTATCGATACACCAGGTCACGTTGACTTCACAGTTGAAGTACAGCGTTCACTTCGTGTACTTGATGGTTCAGTTACCGTTCTTTGTGCTAAGGGTGGTGTTGAGCCACAGTCTGAAACCGTATGGCGTCAGGCTGACGAATATAAAGTACCTCGTATGATATTCGTTAATAAGATGGATATTATGGGTGCTGACTTCTACAGAGCTCTTGATATGGTTAAAGACCGTTTCAAATGTAATGCTCTTCCTATCCAGCTTCCAATCGGAAGTGAGGATAC
>JBNMGQ010000037.1:0-17181 GCA_050872345.1 Eubacterium sp.
GCAATTATATTTCTGCCCTCGTTACCGGAACCACAAACGATAGGTATATCTTTTTCATAGGCAAGTTTACAAGCTGATTTTGTTAAATCGTTTTCATCGGCAAAAGCCAAGCTCATACTTATTATATCAACATTATCAGAAATAGCTTGGAGTATACCTGCACATATACCTACAATGCTGTTATCGCCCTCATCATCAAGAACACGGTACACTGCAACAGATACGCTGTCAGGGGTATTATCTACAACAACGCTGCTTGTTGCCGTTCCGTGACCGTCAATAAGGTCAAGTTCATCATTCTCATTGCCGTCTGTAGTAGAATTAAAATTAGTACGGACAATTCTGTCTTTTTAAAAATTCGTGATTATAATCTACACCTGTGTCAATTACGCCTACGGTAAGGTCTGTCAAAGGAATATTATTTTTCTTAATGTATTCATTTACCTGAGCAGACTGCGTTCTTTCAGTTGCCCAATCGCAAAGATGACCGTTCGAGCTTTCAGGAAAAACATCTGTAGAAGTATCTTCTTCCTTATCGTTATCGTCTTGAAGTGGAGATACTATTTTATCAATGCCTACAGAACCAACATTCTTTTCATCTTTAAGCTTATTGTATGCAGATTTTGTAGCAGACGCACTTTTATATTGCAAAATATGAATATCTTCAAAGCCTTTAATATTCTCTTTTGCACCGAATGTATCAAAACTGCCTGTAGCTTTAACAATCAATCTACAGCTTTGAAAATCATTATTGTCATTATCGTCAACAGTAAACTCTTTATCTGCATCATACTCTTGAATTACATCGCAAGTGTTTTCAATAAAGCTGTCTAACGACTTTTGCTCAAGCACATCAGCATAGGCTGTAAAGCCTATGCTAAGCATTGATAATAAAATAACTAAAGTTAAGCTGACTGAAATAAATCTTTTCATAAATACACCAACTTTGACGAATTTATATTCAATATAAATATATCATATTCAATATAGAAAATCAGCAAATATGCAAAATCACATTAGTTTTAATACAAAATCACACATTTTAATAAATATTACTGTACTTAAAACAAGTAATTATTGTACAGTATAACAACAAAATAAAAACTAAGACTTTGAAATACAAGCCTTAGTTTTTATATGTTTATTTATTTCTTTTTTGCTTTGATAATTCCTTTTAAAGTTTCAATACCGTGAATTGAACCGACAAGTGGATGGTAAAGCATAATGCGTGGACCCGAATAGCGCATAACTTCTTTGATTTTTGCACGCATATCAGGCTTATAGCAATGGCACGGGCACTGGGAACAGAAATTTTTATCATTTCCCCATCTGCAGTGGTCAAGCCTGAATAATGCATAATCGGTAAGTTCTTGGCACTCTGCACAGAGCTTACCCTTTTTTGTTTTATGTACACCGTGGCAATAAATTTTCACCATTTCGGGTAGCATTTCTTTTTCCCTTGTTATTCTGTCTTTTTTCATGATAACCTACCTCGATAAACAGTATATGATTCATCTGCAATTTTAGAAGTTGACTTTCTATGAGAAACAAGAACTATGCTCTTGCCTGCCTTTGCTTCTTCAATAGATTTAAGAATATTACCTTCGTTGAGTGCATCAAGGTTACTTGTAGGCTCATCAAGCATAATCATCGGTGAATCATAAAGAAATGCTCTTGCAAGACCTATTCTCTGCTTTTCACCGTCTGAAAGCAAATCGCCGAGTTCGCCTACATTTGTGTCATAACCCTTTGGAAGCGTCATAATAAAGTCGTGAATCGAAGCCTTTTTACAAGCTTCTTCAACTTCTTCTCTTGTAGCATTATAATTTGCAATTTTAATATTGTTTTCGATTGTATCGTTAAATAATTGTGTTTCCTGACTTACTAAGCTTTGATTATTTCTAAGCGAAGAAGTTTTGATATTTTTAATGTTTTCGCCCGACATATCAATTTTGCCACTTTGAACATCCCAAAAACGCATCATCAATTTAAGCGCAGTAGATTTACCCGAACCACTCGGTCCGTTAACTGCAATAATCTTGTTTTTAGGCACGGTCATATTGAAATTATCAAGTATCTGTTCTTTATCGTAAGCGAAGTTGACATTTTTACACTCCATACCGTCAAATTCAACTTCTTTGCCGTTTGCACTTTCTTCAACTACAGGAGTTTCATCAAGAATTGAAAGCACTCTTTCGCCACTTGCAAGAGTATGGGTAAGATTACCTGCAAGGTTTGAAAGCGCTGCAACAGGACCAAAAGAACTCATCATTGAAACGGTTGAAACAATAAGACCGTCAAAGTCGATAACATCCTTTTGATAAAGACAAATGCCAACTAAAAACATTGTGATTGAGAAGAATATAATAGCAATATCTGTAATTGAAATATTGTGACCTTCAATCTTTTTGAGGTTTTTTTGAAGTGAATTAAGTTCATCGGTTCTTTTATTCATTTCATCAAGTCTGCTGTCGGTCGCATTATATCTGATTGACTCCAAAAGTCCACGCATACTGTCAAGAACATAGCCTGAAAGTGCACCTGAATTTTCACGATAAGTCATACCGATATTTTTATTGAATTTCGATGATAAAAGTGGAATAACTGCACCGACTGTAATATAAGCAACAAGTGCAACGAGTGAAAGCCACAAGCTGTATCTTCCGATAAAAATAAGCATAACAAGGCTTGTTAAAACAGCTATGCAAATCGGTGAAATTGTGTGAGCGTAAAATACTTCTAAAAGTTCAATGTCACTTGTAATAAGCGAAATAAGGTTGCCTTTATCCTTACCCTCAAGCTTAGCAGGAGTAAGACGGCGAAGTGATTTGAAAACTTTATCACGAATCAAAGCAAGAAGTTTGAAGGCGATATAGTGATTGCAGGCTTGTTCACCATAGTGAAGGAAGCCACGCAAAACAGCAAAAACAATAATACAAATACAACCTGTTTTAATTGCAACGCCACCACTTATTCCACTTGCAGTAAGAAGTGTCATACTGCCAAGTACCGTGATTTGAATTGCACAAAGGAAACCCGTAACACCGAGAAAAACAGCAAGCACCATAAAATGCGCAAGTGGCTTAACAAGTTTTATAAGTCGCATCATAATTTTGAAACCCGATTGTTTTCTTTTCATTACGCTTCCTCCTTTGCATATTTTTCAAGCTCAGCCTGAGTAGAATACATAAGTTTATATTTTTTATCAAGTGAAATTAATTCGTTATGTGTTCCTTCTTCTTCAATTTTTCCTTTATCAAGAAGAATGATTTTATCGCTTAATTTTACATTTTCAAGTCTATGCGAAATGAGTATTACAGTTTTAATCTTAGCCATATTGTGAATAACTGTCATAATATCGTTTTCGCTTTCGGCATCAATATTTGAAGTAACTTCATCAAATATGTAAATAGGTGTGTTGTGCATAAGCGCTCTTGCAATAGCAAGCCTTTGCCTTTGACCACCTGAAAAGTTACTGCCCTGTTGATTAAGTTTAGTGTCAAGTCCGTCCTGTTCGCTGAGAAATGACCAAAGATTAACCATTTTAAGTGCCTCTATCATTTTTTCATCATCAGCGTTCGGGTCTGCTATTAAAAGATTTTCTTTAACAGAACCGGCAAAAATATAAGAATTGAAATTAACGGCAGTTATATTTTTCATAAGTTCTTTTTCATCAATATTTTTAATTTCAATTCCGTCAACAGTAATACTGCCGTTATAACCCTTAGTAGTTCCACAGAGAAGAGAAGCAAGCGTACTCTTGCCACAGCCGGATTCGCCTACTATTGAAACAAGACTGTTTTTTTCAATAACAGTATTTATACCGTTTAAAACTGTTTTTTCACCGTCATATGAAAATGAAAGATTATCGATAATAATATTTCTCTCAAAGCTTTCAGGTACTTCACTGCCCTGTTCGTCCTCTTGTGTATCAAGAAGATTGAAAAGCTTGTCACTTGCAGCCATACCGTTCATAGCAACATGGAAAAAAGAACCGAGAAGTCGAAGAGGTAAAAAGAAATCAGCAGCGAGCATAATAATAAGAAATGCCTGTGGTAAAGTAATAGTGCCGTTTTTAACCTGAATTATTGAAATAACTACTCCGACAGCACTGCCTGCGTAAGCAACTATATCCATAACACTTACAGAATTAAGTTGCATAGTAAGAACCTTCATTGTGATTCTTCTAAATTCTTCAGCTTTTGCGTTCATTTCAATATTCTTTCTTTCATCTGCCTGATAAACCTTTAGTGTAGTTAAACCTTGAATATTTTCAAGAAAAGTATCGCCGAGGTTAGTATAAACACCCCAATATTTGCTCAAAAGTCTTTTTGCTATTTTTTGAACGGCAACTATTGAAAGAGGAATAAGAGGTACACAGATAAGCAAAACAACAGACGCTTTCCAACTTACAAACACAAGTACGACAAACAAAGTAATCGGCGCAAGCATTGAAAAGAAGAACTGTGGCAAATATTTACCGAAATAAAGTTCAAGCTGGTCTACACCCTCAACAAACACCTGAAGCACTTCTGAGGTTGATACTTTTTCGCTGTATGAAGCGCCGATTCTTGTAAGCTTTTTATACATCTTTTGTCGAAGCACCTTTTTTACTTCGCTTGAAGCATAAAATGAAGTTTTAGACGAAAAACATCCACATAAATATCTTACAATCATAACACCAAAAATACCACAAAGCGACGGTAATATCGATGCAAAAGTAATTATTTTTTTATCAAGTATTTGCGATAATAGATTTGACAAAATAAACATCATTACAATGTTTGCGCAAACCTTTAACCATTGCGCCAAAACAGTTAGGGCTATGTACTTTTTTGATGAAGGTACTTGCCCGATAAGTCTTGTTTTAATCATTTTTAATTCTCCTAAGTTAATATTTATTTACGGCGAAAATTGTTCGCATATTTTTATTTTAAAAATTCGTCAGCAAGAGAACTGTCGCCTTCTTTTATGATTTTCCCTTTATTCATTATCAAAACTCTGTCAGCCATAGCAGAAGCACAGCGTTTGTCGTGCGTAACGGTTATAATTGCTGTACCTAAGTTTTTGTTAAGATTATTAATTGTGTCAACAATTTTGCAAAGATTTTCATAATCTTGACCGACTGTCGGCTCGTCAAGAAAAAGGACTTCGGGTTCTCCGGCACAAATTGCAGCAATTGACGCACGCCTTTTTTGACCCTCTGAAAGTGATTGAGGGTGCCTGTCTTCGAGTCCTTCAAGACCAAAGGCTTTAATCATTCTTTTAGCAACAGCTTCACTCTTAGCCTTATATGATATTTCACTTAAAAGAGTCGGCATAAAAAGTTGATATGTAGGGTTTTGGTAAACATAGCCTACTGCCGAAAACCATTTGCTGTTTGCCCTATCACTTTTTGTAAGCGACTGAGTGATTTTACCACCACTGAGTTTATTAAGTTTTGCGAGAGTACGCATAAGCGTTGTTTTACCACAGCCGTTTTCACCGAGAAGTACAATTCTTTCACCGGCTTTAATTTCTAAATCAATGCCGTCAACAATATTTCTTCCACCTGCAAAAAACGAAATATTTTCAGCTTTAATAAGCGTTTGTCCTGCATTTCCTTTATGGTTTGACTGAATCTTTTTTATGCTTTGATTAAGTTTATCCGTACTGCTTGATACAAACAAATTTTTGTTTTCTATCCACATTACCTTGTCAACATAACTTTTTACAAAATCAAGCCTATGCTCGACAAGTAAAACAGCATAACCGTCTTGAGTAAGCTTTTTAAGCGCAGAGAGCAGAATATGTGCACCGTCAACATCAAGATTTGCAAGAGGTTCATCAAGTATAACTATTTTCTGCTCCATTGCAAGAGTCGATGCAGTAATAAGTCTTTGCTTTTGACCACCGGACATTGTTCTCGTTCTGGCATTTTTATCAAGGTGCATTAAGGAACAACTGTTATCAATTCTTTTTTCAATTTCGGCAGGAGATACATTCAGATTTTCGCAACCGAAAGCAATTTCATCACTTGCAAAATCGTATACTATCTGTTCATCTGCATTTTGAAGAACAGTTCCCATAAGCTTTGAACGGTTACTGATTTTTTGTTTTGTAACATCTACTCCATCAATTTCAACACTACCGGTTAATGTACCTGAATTAACAAAAGGAATAACGCCGTTAATAATAGACAAGAGCGTACTTTTACCTTCACCCGATACACCGGAAAGAAGAACCATTTCGCCGTAATTTATGGTAAGATTAACATTTTCAAGCACATTTTCTTTAGCACCGTTATATTTAAACGAAACATCGCTGAGTTTAATCGCTACGCCCATATCATTACACCTCCAAAAATACAAAGTGCAATAACACAAATAAGGAAAACAAAATCTCTTGTTTGAATTTTGACTTCTTTATAAACAGAACTTTCGCTGTCATCAAGAGTAAATGCTCTTGTTTCAAGAGAAAGGGAAAGAGTATCGGAAATACCGATTATCCTCATAACAAGTGGAATAATAAAAGCCCGATAAATTGTACTCGGTCGATACCAACTTACATTAGCACCCCTAACTTTCATTGCTTCCCAAATCTGCTTAATTTCACTTGCCAAAATAGGAATAAAGCGAAGAGTTACAAGCATACCGAGTGTAATAACCCTCGGACACTTTAACTTTGCAAGACTACGAGTTAAATCGCAAGGAGAAGTGCTGACCATAGGAACAGCGCAAAGTCCAAGCAAAATCATTCTCAAAACCGTTTGCCAAAAAGCATCAAAACTTTTATTGGTTAAAAATGATAATCCACCGATAACAAGGCCACAAATCGACATTGCAAGTGTCATTTTAGCAGTGCTTTTGAAAAGTCCGAATACGCTGTATAGCAAAAACACTAAGCCTGCAAAAACAAATGCAAGTATATTTTTAGAAAAAAGCATACCAAAGACTAATACAATTATCGAAACCGAAAATGAAACAAGTGGATAAAACGGCTTTTTTACTTCAAACGCTTCAAACATCGATTTCTTCTCCATATGGTTTTAATTTACCTGCTTTTTGAAGTTCGCTTGCAATTTTCATACCGATAGCAGAACCGACAAATGCAAGAACAATCGTACCGATTGAAGTTAAAACGGATACAATCGGTTTTGCAATTAACTGCTCATAGCTTTGACCGTTGAGCCAAATGCTGAATAAAACAGAAATAGGAAGCGACAAAGGCATATAAATACCTGTTGTGACAAACACGGCGCTTTTCTTTTCGTATCCTTTAAAAATCAAAAGCATTATAAGCTCGGCAATTATGGCAGAAATAAAATTATTAAAGAACATTACCGTTGAAAAGAAAACAAGAGGAGCACCGGAAAAAAGACCTATAATAGTGAGTGCACCCGGTTTTCTTACCTTCATAAGTCCGATTGCCACAAAAATTGAATATATCGGAGCTGCAGCCATATTACGAAGTCCGAACAAGGTTGTATGCATAACAAGTGGCATTGTGATACCACCACACAATGTCATAGCAGCAGAAAGAACTGCTAAAAAAACAAAATCTTTAACTTGAAATTTTTTAAATACTTTTTTCATATTCCACCTATTAATTTGACTTTTTCTTAACAATAATTATAACAATAGCGCCGATAACAACTACACCTGCAACAACACCGATTATAACAGGCGTTTTGCTGTTTGAACTTGTTTCCTCTTCACTCACTGCTGTTGTAGTTTCACTTACTGCCTGAGTTGTTGACTTGGTTGTGGTTTCCTTAGTTGTAGTTTCTTTAGTGGTTGTTTCTTTCTCTATATCGCCTACTTTTTTAGCGCTGTCGTAGTCAATTTTAATTCTTGCAGACGGTGAAAGCGGCATAGCAGAAGCAGCAAATTTAACGCCTACATACTCATCGTCACTTTCAATAGGAAATTCAAAAGCAGTTTCATACTTTTCTCCGTCAATTTCAACTTCGCCTTTTTGCTCAACTTCAACCGTATCACCTGAAACCGAGCCGTCTTTATAATACCAAAACTGCATATCACTTGTAGTTTGAGCAGGTGCAACAGTAAGTGTTTTATCTTTTCCGTCAACGGTTAAAAGAGCTGTATGAACTATATAACCGTTGCCCATTGAAGTTTTGTCCTTTTCAGCGTGGCGCATTTCGATAGATACTTCATATACGCCGTCCTTGCTCGGTCCCATCGCAAATGCATTCATTGATGAGAAAACAAGCATAACTGCAAAAATAATAGCTGATAAACTGATTGATAATTTTTTAAACATATATTAACCTCCGTTGTTAGTTATCACTAATAATTGTTAGTAATAACTAACTTTTAATTAAAAAATAACGGTTAGTCCCTGCTAACCGTTTGATATTCTAACAAATTATAAATAAAAAGTCAATATATAAAATCAAATAGCAAAAATTGTATAAAAAAGACTTATTTACTATTTAATGCGTAAATTCTTTTATTAAGTTCGTTTATAAAATCATCAGGATTTTCAACAGCAAATGAAATAGTATTATTATCCGAATAATCAAGTTGAATTATATAATGCCTGAAAAAAAATTAGAAAATGTTTCTCTTTTCTTACTGCCGTAATCAAATTTATATATTTTGTTGTTCATTATAATATTTCCTTTCAAAAGAGTTTATTGTCATATATTTAACAACAAACTCTTCATATATTCAATCACGCCACAGCAAGCTTTCCGTCTTTATTCCAATAAACCGAATTTGCTTTATAGTAAACATTATTTGACGAATCTTTATAAGTTGTCTTACCGTTATTTGATTCATTTTTTACAAACGACTTTGACTTATCGTAAACAAAATAGCCGTCTTTATCCACATAAGAATTTTCGCTGTCAAATACTTCCTTCGTCTTAAGATTTGTAAAATATCCTTTCAGTTCATTTGAATCAAATGAAAAAGCATATTTGTCACCATTCTTATCAAAAAAAGGAACATTGTCATATGTATAGGCATTGCCGAATCTGTCATAACTGAAGTTACTGCTGTTCATTTTATGGTTAATCGTTTTATCTTTATTAAATGTAGTTGTACTAACAGGATAATATATTTTAGAATCCGTATCAACACATTCATTTTCATTTTTCACAACAATTGACATATCGTCGTCATAACAAAGGTAGCCGTCGGTATCTAAATAACACAAATCGGCATCATAATACTTATCGGTAGAATTTATATATAATTTATCGTAACCTGACTTATCAAAATCATATGTGTATTTATTGGCGGTTTTATCATAATAAACGACATTATAGAATCCTTTATATGCGTTGCCGTTCATATCATAATATGTATCCTGATTAGAACTTGAATCGTTAAATGTTAAAGAAACTATAACAGGTGCAACAAGCACTATAAATAAATTAATTAAAATGTTTCTGACGGATTTGTTGTCTTTCTTGTACTTAATACAACATATAATCGAAGTGATAATCGGAAAAGGAAAAACTAAAAAAGAAAGAAGATTTTTTACCTTTTTATCACATTCAATATTTTTAGAAACAGTAACCATATTAATAAGCTTTGTAGCTATTATTATAATTGCTAAAATATAATTAATTGTTTTCATTAATTGTCCTCTTATAAAAATTTCAATCATTAATCTTCATCTTTAAAATAATACTAATTATATATAATAACTAATTAAAAATCAGCAAAAATGCAAAAATGCATAATTTCAATGTAAAATTGTACATTTTAATTGTATTTTGGTAAATATTATTGCATAAAAAGTTTGATTACTTTACCGTCCAAAACATCAGGCACACTGATAGACTGTGGGCAGTGGTTTTTACATTTATTACACCAAGCACATTCAGTCGGTTTAATGTCGAAATTATTATATT
This sequence comes from Eubacterium sp., assembly GCA_050872345.1. Lineage (GTDB taxonomy): Bacteria > Bacillota > Clostridia > Oscillospirales > Acutalibacteraceae > Eubacterium_R. The sequence continues at coordinate 9,866 of JBNMGQ010000037.1, forward strand.
GCTTTCTGCCCTCATTTATATCAATATTGCCCGAAACAACATTATTATAGAGAGAAAAGAACGAACTTGTTTTAATGCCCTTAGGACAAGGCTGACAATAGTCACAGCCGGTGCAACCGATAACTTCACTCTTATTCATAATTGAAGCAACTTTTTCACAAAGTTTATACTCTTTTTCAGTCAAAGATTCAAGATTTGTAAGCGTTGAAAGGTTGTCAAACATTTGCTCTTCGCTGTTCATACCACTTAAGATTGTAATTATATTTTTATGACTTGCGACAAATCTCATTGCCCAAGAGGCTATACTTTTATTTTGCTGTTCGGCTTTGAAGATAGCACTGATTTCATCATTAACCAAAGCAAGTTTGCCACCACGAACAGGTTCCATAACAATTGTAGGTATGCCTGCATCTTCAAGTATTTGATATTGCGTTTTAGCGTTTTGATTTTCCCAGTCGAGATAATTCATCTGTATTTGCGCAAAATCCCATTTATGAGAAGATACAATTTGTCTTAAATCGTCGACAGTTCCGTGGAAAGAAAAACCGATATATTTAATCTTGCCCTCTTTTTGCTTTTGAGTAATAAAATCATAAGCGCCGAATTCTTCGCACTTTTCAAAATTTTCCTTATCAAGTGAATGAAGAAGGTAAAAATCGAAATAGTCCATAACTGTACGCTTAAGTTGATTGTCAAATACTTTTTGCATATCTTCTTTAGTATCGCACATCCAAATGGGAAGTTTATCGGCAAGAAAATATGTATCTCTCGGATATTTTTTCAAAGCAGTTCCTATAAACTCTTCACTTTTGCCGCAATGGTACATATAAGCAGTGTCGAAATAGTTAACACCATTTTGATATGCCAAGTCAACAAGCTTTTGCGCACTTTCGTAATCAATATCAGGGTTCGATTCTCTTTTTTGACTTGTAAGACACGGCAAACGCATCGTGCCAAGACCAAGCAAAGACACTTTTGTATCTTTAAAATTTCTTTTATCAACCATAATATTACTCCCTAAAAAAGAGCAGGAAAACAAAAGTCCCCTGCCCTTATATTAATTATTCTTTAGTCCAAGTTACACCCTGTGGTGTATCTTTTAAAATAATACCTTTAGCCTTAAGTTCATCACGAATAGCGTCGGCAGTAGCCCAATCTTTATTTGCTCTTGCCTGTTGACGCTTTTCAATAAGTGCCTCAATATCGGAATCGACATCATTATTCTTTCTGTTATAAAGAAGACCTAAGACATCGCAAAGTTCGTCAAAAACTTTGGCAGCAGTTTCGCATACATTCTTTGAAACATCTTTATCAAGAATTGAAGTGTTAATATCCTTAACAAGTTCAAATACAGCAGCTACACCGTCAGCAGTATTAAGGTCATCATCCATAGCCTTAATAAACTGTTCTCTGTGACTGTTAAGCTTTTCGATAAGTTCGTTATCGTCAGGAATATCTTTAGCGTTTTTAAGAGCAAAATCAAGGCTCTCACGGCAAGTGTAAAGTCTTTCAAGAGCACTCTTGCACTGTTCAATGATTTCAAGGCTGTAGTTGATAGGTGAACGGTAATGAGAAGAAATAAGGAAGTATCTGATTACCTCATAGCCGTAAACATTAGCAATCTCTCTGACAGTTTTGAAGTTACCGAGTGACTTACTCATTTTAACATTATCAACATTGATATAGCCGTTGTGCATCCAATATTCTGAGAAAGTGCAACCGTTTGCACATTCACTTTGTGCAATTTCATTTTCATGATGAGGGAAAATAAGGTCCTGTCCACCACAGTGAATATCGATTGTATCACCCAAAAACCTCTTATTCATAGCTGAGCATTCAATATGCCAACCCGGTCTGCCCTTACCCCATGGTGAATCCCAATACGGTTCGCCTTCTTTTGCTGCTTTCCAAAGAGCAAAGTCAAGTGGATTTTCTTTCTTTTCACCGATTGCAATTCTTGCGCCGGACTGCAAATCTTCAATAGGTTGGTGACTGAGCTTGCCGTATTCCTTAAACTTCAATGTTCTGAAATAAACATCGCCGTCAACAGCATAAGCATATCCTTTTTCTTCAAGTGACTTAATAATATTAATGATTTCATCAATATTTTCTGTAGCTTTTGGGTGTACAGTAGCTTTCTTAAAATTCAAACCGTTAGCGTCAGTCCAAAATTCTTCAATGTACTTTTTAGAAACTTCCTCAAAGGATATACCCTCTTCATTTGCACGCTTGATGATTTTATCGTCAACATCGGTAAAATTTTGAACGAATTTTACATTGTAACCTCTGTATTCAAGGTATCTTCTAAGCACATCGAAAACACAAAGAGGTCTTGCATTACCGATATGAATATAGTTATAAACAGTAGGTCCACAAGCATAAATTTTAACTTCGTTTGGGTCATTTGGTACAAACTCTTCTTTTTGACGAGTCATTGTATTAAAAATCTTCATTTTAATTGCTCCTTTAATTTATTTATTTCTTCTTTAAGGCTTTGAATTTCAGCCTGATTTTCCTTAATAAGATTCATTAGTGGGTCAGGAATATTGATTTGGTCAAGGTCGTCAACCCTTTCACCGTCAATCCTGACAACTTCACCCGGTACACCGACAACGGTACAATTAGGCTCAACATCCTTAACAACTACTGCACCGGCTGCAACCTTAGCATTTCTGCCGATAGTTATAGGGCCGAGCACCTTAGCACCTGAGCCAATCATAACACCGTTTTCAATAGTAGGATGACGCTTGCCAACATCCTTACCCGTGCCACCGAGCGTTACGCCCTGATAAATCATAACATCGTCGCCGATTTCTGTAGTTTCGCCGATAACGATGCCGTTACCGTGGTCAATGCACACTCCTCTTCCGATAGTAGCACCCGGATGAATTTCAATACCTGTTTTGTGCGCTGACCTTTGGCTGATATATCTTGCAATAAAAGGCATATTATGGTTTAAAAACCATTTTGCTCTTTTATGGCTTTGAAGAGCCTTAAAGCCCGGATAAAGAAGTACAATTTCAATCGGACTTCTTGCAGCAGGGTCATGCTCCATAAAGCTTTTAACATCCTCTTTAAATGAGTCAAACATATATAATCTCCTTTAAGTTATAAAAAAACAAATGCCCCTGTCAAATGACAGAGGCAATAAATTACTGCGGTTCCACTCTTGTTTATACTTTACTGCTTAAATACAGCTATGCTTATAACGGAGCAACACGGCTCAAAATACTATTTTCCTTTGAGCAACTCGGCAGTGCATTTGGGCAGGTCATTTATAAAGCCTCACAGCAAAACGGCTTTTTCTCTGAATAAATAATTATCTGCTTACTTCTCTGCGTCACAGTTTTTAATATAAAACAATATGTCTACTACTATTATATATATTTTTTTGAAATTTGCAACAATTATTTTGTTTTTATTAAATACCAACCGTCTTTAGCATAAATAAGACCGCTTAAAACGGCAACTACGGTTACAATCCAAAATGCAATTGCACAATAAATATTGAGCCACGGTGTAGTCATAGTAATATCTGCACTGCCCTCACCAATTGCAAGAAGAAGGAATGTCATACCTGTTGTTGACATCTGGAGAAATGTTTTACACTTACCAAATCCGTTAGCAGCGATAACTTCACCGTTAGCAGCAGCAAGCATTCTTATACCGGCAACAAGAAATTCCCTTGCAAGCATAAGAAGAATGCAAAGTTCAGTATGCCAACCCATATTAATAAAAACTAAATATGCAGCAAATACAAGTGTTTTATCAGAAAGTGGGTCCATAACCTTGCCGAAATCTGTTACAAGTCCCTTTTTTCTTGCTATAATACCGTCGGCTTTATCACTCATACAAGCCACAAAATAAACAAGAAGAGCAGCTACCCAATGATATTTGAAATCAATAAGTGAAAATGCCATCAAAAACGGGATACAGCAAAAACGAAATACAGTTATTTTATTTGGTAAATTCATACTTTTTCTCCAATCAAATCATAGCCTTCACAGCCTGTAATTTTAACATTGACAAAGTCACCGATATTAAGCTTTTCATCGCTTTCAAACATAATGCCACTGTCAATTTCAGGAGAGTCAAAATAGGCTCTGCCGTTATATTTTCCGTCCTCAAATGAATCAACGATAACTTTATATGTATTACCGACCCTCTTTGAATTAAGTTCTTCAGTAATAGAATACTGAATATCCATAAGAATTTCGGCACGCCTTTGCTTAACATCCTCGTCAATTTGGTTGTCATATTCGCAAGCAGGTGTATCTTCCTCAGGTGAATATGTAAAGCAACCCATTTTATCAAACTTAATGTCTTTAACGAATTTACAAAGTTCTTCAAAGTTTTCTTCACTTTCACCCGGAAAACCGACCATAAATGTAGTTCTGAGTGAAAGTTTAGGAATTTTCTCTTTCATAGTTGTTAAAAGAGTTTTAAGTTCTTCATACGAGCCTGTTCTGTGCATTGACTTGAGAATATCTTTATTACAATGCTGAAGAGGAATATCAATATACGGACAAATTTTTTCTTCATTTGCTATTACATCAATAAGTTCGTCCGTAACTCTATCCGGATAGCAATAATAAAGTCTTATCCAGTCAATTCCATCAATCTTAACAAGTTCTTTAAGAAGTGAAGCAAGCTTATATTCGCCGTAAAGTTTCAAACCGTATTTGGTAGTATCTTGAGCAATAATGATAAGTTCTTTAATACCTTTATCTGCAAGAGTCAGCGCTTCTTTAATTATACTCTCCATAGGGCGCTCAATGTAGCCACCACGAATAAGTGGAATAGCACAGTACGAGCATCTATTATCACAACCGTCGCTAATCTTCAAATATGCCCAGTGCTTAGGTGTAGAGAGCATTCTGTCACCCTCAAGCAAAAGATACTTCTAATCAGGGTAAAAGCTTGTACGAACGCCTAAGAGCGCCTTATGGCAAACTTTAACTATATCATTATCTGCACCGATACCGATTACGGAATCGACCTCAGGAATCTCCTTAATAATTTCATCCTGATACCTTTCGGCAAGGCAACCTGTAACAACTACTGCGCTGATTACACCTGCTTTTTTATATTCTGCAACTTCAAGTATAGTTTCAATTGCTTCACGCTTAGCGTCCTCAATAAAGCCACAGGTGTTAATAATCATAACATCGCTGTCCTCAATACTCTGCGCAATTTCAAATCCACTTTTATTTAATTTTTCAAGCATTACTTCACCGTCAACCTGATTTTTAGGGCAACCGAGTGAAATCATACCTACTTTATTCGTCATAATTTTTCTATCCTGTAAAATGCTGATTTAATATCGGAGTAATAAAAACCTTTCCTTTGTAAGGCTGCAATTACTTTCTCTTTACCGTTTTCCTTTTCAAGCTTAGTAGCGTACTTGCCTTTGATAAGTTCTATTATAGTTGAAACATTATCTATGTCGTATTCACTTAGCTTTTCGTCAACCGTTTCACGGTCAATTCCACGCTTAAAACATTCCTGTTTAACATTTGAAGCAGAAAACTTTTTAACTTCAAAAAGATATTCGATAAGTCTTTCACAGTATTTTTCATCGTCAAGATAACCTGCCTCAATATAACGGTCAATTGCTTTTTGAGCACTGACCTCATCGACAGTTCTTAAAAGCTTTGTTTTAAGTTCCTTAACCGAATGGTCACGGCGAGATAAAAAATCGGCACATTTATTTAATGCTTTTTTATAATTAATTTTAATGAGTAAATCCTGCCACTCTTCTTCGCTTATATCCGTTCCGTCGGATATATAGTTGTCGAGCCAACAGTTTTCGTCGGTAGTGGCAGTATATTCACCGTCAAGAAAAAGGTGAATTTTAGTACCTCTTCCCTTTTGATGAGTTAAAATCATCAGTCCTCATCATCCTCAACAGCAATATCGAGCTTTGCTCTTGCCTGCTCACGGGTAATTTTTTTCTTTGAAGCTGCTTCATCATCTGTTACAGCCATAGGTGCAGCCTTAGGCTGATACTTTTGAGTAGCTTTTTCCTGCTCCTCTGCCATTCTGTCCTTAATCTTCTGTTCAAGTTCGGCAGCAAGTTCAGGCTCATTTTTAATGATTTCCTTAACATTATCTCGACCTTGACCGAGCCTACGGTCGCCGTATGAGAACCAAGAGCCACCCTTATGTACTATATCATATTCAACAGCCATATCAAGAATTTCACCCTGCTTGCTGATACCTGTACCGTACATAATGTCAAATTCAGCAGACTTGAACGGAGGTGCAACTTTATTCTTAACAATCTTTGCCCTTGTACGAGAACCGACAAATTCACTGCCCGATGCTTTAAGCTGTTCAATCTTTCTTACATCAATACGCATTGAAGCGTAGAACTTAAGTGCACGACCACCTGTTGTAACTTCAGGGTTACCGTACATAACACCAATCTTCTCACGAAGCTGGTTGATAAAGATAACGATACAATTAGTTTTATTAATAGTACCGGCAAGTTTACGAAGAGCTTGTGACATAAGTCTTGCGTGCTGACCTACATGGCTGTCGCCCATATCGCCCTCAATTTCACTCTTAGGAACAAGTGCTGCAACCGAGTCAACAACAACAATATCAATAGCGCCACTGCTTACAAGCTGTTCGGTAATCTCGAGTGCCTGCTCACCATAGTCAGGTTGAGATACGATAAGTGAATCAACATCAACGCCAAGGTTAGCTGCGTAAATTGGGTCAAGAGCGTGCTCGGCATCAACGAATGCTGCATCGCCACCGAGCTTTTGCGCTTCGGCAATACAATGAAGAGCAAGTGTAGTTTTACCACTTGATTCAGGACCGTAAATTTCAATAATTCTTCCTCTCGGAAGGCCACCGATACCGGTAGCAATATCAAGTGAAAGCGAACCGGTAGGAATTGCGTCAACCTTAAGGCTTGAATTTTCACCAAGACGCATAACTGCACCGGCGCCGAATTTCTTTTCTATATTTTTCATTGCAGCTTCAAGAGCTGCCTTCTTTTTATCATCTGCTGCCATTAAAAAGCCTCCTTACATAATTCCCTTCTATTATACTAAATTAGCCATTTAAAATCAATAGTTAATAAAAAATATGCAAATATTTGTTCTAAATTAAAAAAATATAAAAAAATGCTTGCATTTTGGTTACAATTGTGATAATATACCTATGTTCTAAATTGACAAGGAGGTGTTCGCAAATGGCAAAATGTGAATACTGCGGAAAAGACGTATCTTTCGGCATCAAGGTTTCTCACTCACACAGAAGATCAAACAGAACTTGGAAACCAAACATTAAAAAAGTAAAGGCTA
>JBNMGQ010000038.1:0-17054 GCA_050872345.1 Eubacterium sp.
CCGTAGGGGCGAACTATGTTCGCCCGTTTTATTTTTTATACAAATACAAAATGAATTAACAGCATATAGCCGATTGTGCCGACGGCGATACTTAACAGAGCGTTCTTTTTCCAAATATGGACTACTGCCGTGAGTGCAACGCAAATCATTTGTGGAATGATATAATTTATATCGCCTTTTTCAAAATCCTTAAGGCAATAAACAATAAGAATACCTAAAATTGCAACAGGCAAAACATTGCCGAGGTACTTAATAAACTTAGGTACTTCTTTTGTTTGACCGAAAAGAGCAAAAGGGAAAAGTCTTGTTGCAAAGGTTACGACACCTGCAACAATAATCATTAAAATAAGATGTGTGGAGGTCATTTTTCATTTACCTCCTTTGTTTCAAAAAACTTTTTAAACGATGATAAAACTACAACAGTTATCAAAAGTGACGGAAGTAAAAATTTATCGGCGCCGAAAATTACAAGGCAAATGATAGCCGAAAATACACCGACTGCACCGATAATCGGACTTTTGCCCTTATTATTTCTAATCAAATCAATAAAAATAACAACGAAAAGGGCAGTCATTGAAAAGTCGATACCGGTAAAATCAATCGGTATCATTTGGCTTAAAAGTGAGCCGAGTGCAGAGCCTATAATCCAATAAATATGATTAAATTCACCGATTAAAAATCTTGCTTTCGCCTCGTCAACATTTTTTGGAACAGTCGTTATTGACGAGTTTACTGAATATGTTTCATCCGTCAAAGTGAAAATCATAAACGGATAGCGCCAGCCACCTGCCTTAAACTTTTCAATATATGACAAGCCGTAAAACATATGACGAGTGTTGATAAAAAATGTCATAAGTGCAGTCGTTGCCAAGTCGGCTTTTGCGCTGATTAACGATACAAGCAAAAACTGGCCCGAGCCTGCATACACAATTAATGATATAAATATTGCCCATAACCAATTGTAGCCGGCTTTGAACAGCATTATTCCGAATGCCGAGCCTAAAAACAAATAGCCAAAAAGTACAGGCAAGGTCTCTTTTAATGCAAATCTTATTGTTGCACCCTTGCTTTTTTTCATATTTCCCTCTCTTTTTACATTGCCAAAAAAAGAGGCGAACAGTGTTCCCCCCTACGATATTTTGATTTTTATTTACCCATTTCGATATAGGCAGGTCTGTTATCGCTGAGTTCGATATTTGACTTACCGTAAATTTCCATTTGAAGCTCGTAAGCGTCCTTTGGAATATCTGCAAGCCAAATCCAGTTGCCCGGAGCAGCTGAGAACCTTTGACCACCTGCGCAGTTTTCGGTAGCAGGAACATTCTTTGTTTTCATCGAATATTCAAGCCAACCGTCTTTAAGAGCAGTATTGCCTATAGAAATAAGTTCCTTCTTGCTGTAACCTGTGTAAACATAATCAGCAAGCTTGTTAACGGTTTTAACAGTATCAACCGTACCACTGCTTCTCATCTTTTTAAGAATAGCGTTGAGTACAGTCTTTTGCCTGTTAGCTCTTGCACCGTCAGAGTCAATGTGCCTGATTCTGCAATAAGCAAGTGCCTGCTTACCGTTTAACTTCATCTTACCCTCGGTACCTTCAAATGTTTGCTTGATTACAACATTACCGTAGGTCCTTGGGTGATTGTTAATTTCGTTAATCTCAGCAGAAGTAATCTTAATTGTTACACCACCGAGTTCATCAATAATTTTAGGGAATGAATTAAAGTTAACTACTGCATAGTTATTGATAGCTATTTTGTAGTATCTTTCAATAGCGTTGATATAGCACTTCATACCACCCATTGAAGCTGCTGCGTTAATCTTACCGTACTGACCCTTGCCGTCAACTTCAAAGTAAACATAAAGGTCACGCAAAACAGAAGTAAGGTGAATTTCCTGAGTGTCGATATTGATACTTGCAATAATTGCAGAGTCGGCACGGGAAGTATCGGAAATTTTTTCTTCTCTTGTATCTTCACCGATAAGAAGAATGTTGAGTACATGAGTTGAACTTACAGGGTCACCGTTTTGATACCACTGCTTAAGGTATTCGGCATAGCTGTAAACTTCACCGGCGCTTGCTTCCTTGATAGTAGGGAAGTCCTCCTTCAAGAAGTCCATACCGTCATAGTAGGTGCTCATTTCATAATCCTGACCACCGTTTTTGTCGTCGGTTACTTTGTTGAGCATATTGTTAGCATAAAAAATCGCAAACATACCTGCTGCAATAATCATTACAACAAGAATAATAATTATTGAAATAACAGCCTTGCCCTTTTTAGTTTTGCTAAACTTAACCTTTTCGTCCTTTTTCTGTGTGTCGTCATCCTTTTCGGCAACTGCCAAAGGTTCATCATTGGCGAGTGAAAGAAGGTCAACCATACCGGACTGCTCATTCTCATTTTCTTGCGCTTGGTCGTCATCTTGATGATTACTCTCTTCCTCTTCGATAGTAGGAATATCAGCTTTTTGTTGAACATTTTCTTCTTCATTCTGTTCTTCTTCGCTGAACACATCTTCGTCCTCGGTAATAGGAGGCATAACGATTGTCTTTTCCTCGCAAACCTCAGGCTCAGCTTCTTGAACCTCAGGCTCTTTTTCTTCCTTTACTTCAGGCTTTATATCTTGCACAGGCTCTTCAGCCTTGTTTTGTGTTGGGGAATTTTGTGCATCTACGTTTTCCTGCTCTGCTTTATGTTTCTTAACTTCAGAGAGAATATCATCAATGCTGTAAGACTCTTTTTCCAACGCCTTCACTCCTCTTAATTAATAAAAACTTTTGTCATTATATATCATATCTTATCAAATTACTATAGTTAAATTGTAAATTATACAATTTTTTAGTATATAATGGACTTATCATCACAATTTTGTTTATTATTCTTCGGTATTTTCGGTTGTATCGGCTTCTGTTTCTTCTGTAGTCACAGCTTCGCCGTCCTCGTCCTTTTCTTCCTCAAATCTGTCAACAACAGAAATTGTGGCAAGTTTTTCGCCTTCGTTGACTCTCATAACCTTAACGCCCTTTGCAGGTCTTTGGAAAGTTGAAATTTGGTCAACAGGCATACGAATAATAATACCGTCGGTCGAAATCATTACAACATCATTTTCATCAGTTACGGCTGCAATATTTGCAACCTTGCCGTATTTATCAACACGGTAGTTCAGAAGACCTTTACCACCTCTTGACTGAACACGATAGTCGGAAAATTCACTCTTTCTGCCGTAACCTGTTTCAGATACGGTAAGAAGCTGAACGCCTTCGTGCTCTGCAACAAAGCCGACTACATAGTCACCTTCGCCGAGAGTGATAGCCTTAACACCTCTTGCAGTTCTGCCGATAAGTCTTGCATCGCTTTCGTTAAAGCAAATGCTCATACCGTCGTGTGTAGCAGCAACAAGCTTTCTGTTACCGTCGGTAATGTCAACCCAAGAAAGTTCGTCACCCTCGTCAAGGTTGATAGCGATAATACCACTCTTACGAATATGGTCGTATTGGTCAAGCGCTGTCCTCTTGATAATACCGTTTTTAGTCATCATACAAAGGAATGAGCGTTCTTCGTCCTTCGGTACCTGAACCATAGCAGTAATCTGCTCGCCCGATTCAAGTGGAAGAATGTTGACTACATTCATACCTTTACCGGTTCTTGAAGATTCAGGAATTTCATAGCCCTTCATTTTAAATACTTTACCCTTGTTTGTAAAGAGCATAATGAAATCGTGAGTTGAGCAGGCAAACATAGTTTTTGCTACATCTTCTTCTCTTCTGCTCATACCTGACACACCTCTGCCACCTCTGTTTTGAGCCTTGTAGGTGTCAACCGTCTGGCGCTTCATATAACCCTTTTCTGTAAGAGTAAGAATACAGTCCTCAACAGGAATAAGGTCCTCATCCTCAACATCACCGATTGCTGCCGAAATTTCGGTTCTTCTTTCGTCACCGAATTTATTGGCAATCTCTCTTGTTTCTTCTTTAATAATGTCGCAAACTCTCTGCTCATTTCCGAGAATATCGGTAAGGTCCTTAATCTTCTCGTGGAGTTCTTCGAGTTCATTCATAATCTTTTCAATTTCAAGACCGGCAAGTTGACCGAGACGGTAAGCAACAATAGCACTTGCCTGTGGGTCATCAAAGCCAAACTTGTCCATAATAGCTTGCTTTGCTTCAGCCTGTCCACCCTTGCAGGCACGAATTGTTGCGATAACTTCATCAACAATATCAATAGCCTTTGCAAGACCTTCCAAAATATGTGCTCTTTCCTGAGCTTTGTTAAGGTCAAAACGGGTTCTTCTTGTAATAACCTGCTTTTGGAAGTCGATATATTGCTGTAAAATTTGCTTAAGTGTCAATACCTTAGGCACATTGTCAACAAGTGCAAGCATAATAACACCGAATGTAACCTGCATATCTGTCATTTTGTAAAGATTGTTAAGAACAACCTGCGCATTTGCGTCACGCTTAACGGTAATTTCAATATGCATACCTTTTCTGTCTGAAAAGTCCTTAACATCGGCAATACCTTCAAGCCTTTTTTCCTTAACCAAATCTGCAATACGGGTAATGAGCCTTGCTTTGTTAACACCGTACGGAAGCTCGGTTACGATAATTTTATATCTGTCACCCTTGGTTTCGACAATTTCTGCTCTTGCACGAACATAAATTTTACCACGGCCTGTTGAATAAGCTTCCTTAATACCTCTTGTACCCATAATGATACCGGCAGTAGGAAAGTCAGGACCTTTGATATACTGCATAATTTCTTCAAGCGAAGCGTCTGGATTGTCAATAAGGCAACACATACCTTCAACTACTTCACCCATATTGTGTGGTGGAATATTTGTAGCCATACCAACGGCAATACCCGACGAACCGTTAACAAGAAGGTTAGGATAACGGGAAGGCAAAACTGTAGGCTCTTTACTGTTATCGTCAAAGTTAGGTACAAAGTCAACAGTATCCTTCTTAATATCCTCAAGCATTTTCATAGCTATTTTGCTCATTCTGCTTTCTGTGTAACGGTAAGCAGCAGCAGGGTCACCGTCGATAGAACCGAAGTTACCGTGACCGTCAACAAGAACATGCCTCATTGAAAACGGCTGAGCAAGTCTAACCATAGCGTCATAAACAGATGCATCACCGTGTGGGTGGTAGTGACCGAGCACTTCACCGACAGTAGTAGCACACTTACGGTACGGTCTGTCAGGGTAAAGGTTGTTGGTGTACATTGCGTAAAGTATTCTTCTGTGAACCGGCTTTAAACCGTCACGAACATCAGGCAATGCACGCTGAACGATAACACTCATTGAATAGTCAAGGAATGCTTTTCTTATCTCGTCACTTATTTCTACATCTTTAATTTTTTGATTATCGTAACGAATTTCATTACTATCCATTATTTAACCTCCAAAACAGAGTCATTTATATTGTTAGAATTTGTTGTAAAAAACATAATTCATATTATTTTTTAAGCACTTAATAACCTGCTCTCTTATTTCCTTTGGTATAGCAGATTTAGGAACTATGTTTGCACCACTCGGCAGTACAAACTGAATATAATTTTTCGATTCGATTATAGCTTCAATTATGTTGTAAGGGTAAACACCTACAAGCATAGGCTCATTTTCCTTAGGCAATGTTTTAAATTCAACGCAAGTGTCGTCGATTGATATTTGCCTTACTTCGGTGTATGTTGCGTCCTTTTTAATGCAATTGTTTGCCCTCATTTTAGGTCGTATTTTACTTATGTAAATTGAAAACAAACCTATAACCAAAGCATACAAAGCCATAATTATGATATAAGTGTAGTCCTTATCCTTAACCGAATAGTATGTACCTATACCGATTACAACCAATGCAGAAATATAAAGCATTGTCATAAACTTACTGCCTTTAAGCTTAAAAAGTTCAAAGTTAATTAAATCCTGCTTAGTTAAAATATAGTCAAAGGTAAATTTCATCTTTTTACCCCCTTTGACTTAAGTGTATTAATAAGGTTTTGAAGTTCATTGCCGTTATATCTTTCTTTGCTGATTACGGCAACACCACGGCTTAAGGTCGGCAAAATGATTAATTCCTTGCTTGTTTCCTTATATGAAAACACACTTTGCCACGGAGCATAAACCTTTTCATAGCTGTTGATAAGTTCAATGCCTTCGTCGTAAATGTTAATTGTATGCTCGTCGTTCAAAATAGGTGACATTTCATAATCACGAATAATACCTTTTTTGTTTGTAACAACCTGTGCCACATAAAACAAGCCGAGTAAAACGACAAATACGGTTAAATAATAATCAAATATTTTCAAAACAGTAAGCACAATAAATGTTACCATAATTATGCCGATAAGAAGAAGTTGAACAAACTCACCCATACCTGTTTTGTTAACTTTGTATTTAAAACCGTGATAAAACTCCTCACCCGTCATTTTAAAAGTTAATTTCATAAATCTTATACATCCAAGTTTTGAACAAATTTTGCGTTCTTTTCAATAAATTCTCTTCTCGGTTCAACATTGTCACCCATAAGGATAGAGAAGTTTTCACTTGCTCTTTGTGCATCATCAATAGTTACACGAAGCATAGTTCTGAACTCAGGGTCCATTGTTGTTTCCCAAAGCTGTTCAGGGTCCATTTCACCAAGACCTTTGTATCGCTGAATGTCACAATCTCCACCAAATTCGGCAATCTTTGCATCTCTTTCTTCATCGGAGAAAGCGTAACTGCTCTTTTTACCCTTTGATACCTTAAAGAGTGGTGGCTGTGCAAGGTAAACATAGCCGTCCTCAATAATCTGTGGCATATATCTGAAGAAGAATGTTAAAAGAAGAGTTCTGATATGAGCACCGTCGACATCGGCATCGGCCATAATAATAATTTTATGGTATCTCAATTTGTTAATATCAAAATCTTCACCTATACCTGTACCGAGCGCCATTACAACAGGTACAAGTTTTTCGTTAGTGATAACCTTGTCCACTCTTGCTTTTTCAACATTAAGCATTTTACCCCAAAGAGGAAGGATAGCCATATGTTGCTTATCTCTGCCTTCTTTAGCAGAGCCACCTGCCGAATCACCCTCGACGATATAGATTTCGCATTTTTCAGGGTCGTTGCTGATACAGTCTGCAAGCTTACCCGGAAGTGAGTTACTTTCAAGAGGTGACTTTCTTCTTGCATTTTCCCTTGCTCTTCTTGCTGCTTCTCTTGCACGAGATGCTTCAAGTGATTTGTTAAGTAAAGTTTTTGCTACAGCAGGGTTTTCTTCAAAATATGTCATAAGCTTTTCATAAAGCATAGTTGACACAAGACCTGTAATGTCCGTATTACCGAGTTTACCCTTAGTCTGTCCTTCAAACTGAGCTTCGGTAAGCTTAACGCTGATAACTGCAGTAATACCTTCTCTTACATCTTCACCACTGAATTTTTTGTCACTGTCCTTAAGAATACCGAACTTTTTGCCGTAATCGTTAAATACTCTTGTAAGTGCAGTTTTAAAACCTGTTTCGTGAGTACCACCGTCAATTGTGTTGATATTGTTGGCAAATGACAAAAGAGTTTCGTTATAAGAATCGGTGTAGCAAAGTGCAACCTCTGCACTTCTGTCACCCTTAGTTGTTGAAAGGTGAATTACCTCATCCTGAATAGGATTAAGTCCACGGCTTGTGTTGATATATTCAACGAATGATTTAATACCACCTACATAGCAAAATTCTTCGCCGTAGTCCTCATCTCCTCTTTTATCGGTAAGAGTGATTGAAAGACCTGCGTTAAGAAATGCCTGCTCTCTGAGTCTTCTTGCAAGAATTTCATAGTCGTAAACTGTAGTTTCCTGGAATATTTCCTCATCAGCCTTAAATCTGATAGTAGTACCGTGACCGTCGTGGTCGCCGATAATATGTAAGTCGTTAACCGGCTTACCTCTTTCAAACTTTTGGCTGTAGATATGACCGTTTTGTGTAACTTCAACTTCAAGCCACTGTGAAAGTGCGTTAACAACAGATGAACCTACACCGTGCAAACCACCCGATACCTTGTAGCCGGAGCCACCGAACTTACCACCTGCGTGAAGAACGGTAAGTACAACCGTTACGGCAGGAAGACCTGTTTTTTCATTAATACCGGTAGGAATACCTCTACCGTTATCCTTAACTTCAATAATGTCACCCGGTAAAATGTTACATTCAATATGTGTACATACACCTGCAAGTGCTTCGTCAATAGAGTTATCTACAATTTCATAAACCAAGTGGTGGAGTCCTCTCGGTCCTGTTGAACCGATATACATACCCGGTCTTTTACGAACAGCCTCAAGACCTTCAAGCACCTGAATATCCTTAGCAGAATATTCTTCGGTTACTGTTGTGTCAATGTCAGCTTCTTCAAGTTCAATCTTGTTTTCTTCTTCGCTCATATTGATTTAATTCTCCTTTTAGCAAAATGCTAAGATTATGATTAATTTTAAATTATTTTTTGCCCTTGTTAACTCTCTTAAGTAAAGTAGAAGTATTAAGTGGACAAACATATATATTTTCTTTGCAAACTATAAAGCTTTTCGGAAGTTCAAAGTTTACATAAATTACTTTTTTATCCTTTTCACTTTTTGAAAGGTAGTCACGGGTAGCCTTATTAACAGTTGATGTATCCATATCAAAAATACCGATTATGTCATCACTGTTAATTACAGTGTTACCACCAAGATAAATATACATTATTCAATACACCTACCGTTTTCAATATGAAAAGTTTTACCTTTTTTCAGCCTTAAAACAGTATTTGCATCACAACAGGTAATAAATACCTGCCAGTTTTTAATGTGATTAAGTATATAATCCTGCCTTGATTCGTCAAGCTCACTCATAACATCATCAAGAAGTGCCAACGGTTCGTCGTCGGTCATTTCTTTGAGTAAGCTTGCTTCGGCAAGTTTTAGTGCAAGCACGCAACTTCTTTGTTGACCCTGCGACGCATAAAGCCTTGCACTTTTACCGTTTATTAATATTTTCATATCGTCCCTGTGAGGACCGACGGTAGTTATTTTATTTAATATATCGTTGTTTCTGTTTTTAATAAGCTCTTTTACAAGTTCGTTTTCAATTTCGCCGACTGATAAGTCAGTCACATCAAAGCCACATTGAAGCTTTAAATCTATTTTTTCTCTGCCTTTTGAAAGACCGTCAAATATTTCTACGGCATAAGGTAAAAGTGCTTCAATATATTTTTTTCTTTGATAAATTATTTTAGCACCCGATTTTGCAATATTCTTATCCCAAATATAAAGCATATCGTCCAAACCTGCATTTTTGCCCATATCTTTTAAAAGCATATTTCTTTGGGCAAGGCAACGGTTATATTCTTTGAGCACACTTCTGTAATTTGATTTAAGCTGGCAAAGTGAATTGTCAATAAATTTTCTGCGCTCGCTCGGTCCGTCCTTAACCATTGAAAGATGAACGGGCGAAAATATTACTGCCTTAAGTTCATCACCGAGTAAGGTGGCACTCTTTTTTTCAACGCCGTTAAGCTTAGCTGTCCTTCTGCCTTTAATTGTAATTTCAGCCGTTTGCTTTCTTTCTTTATTTTCAAATTCAATTTTTAACTTTGCCTGTTCTTTATCAAACATAACAAGTTCTTTATCCCTTACACCACGAAAGCTTTTACTTCCGGTAAAAAGATAAATTGCTTCAATTAAATTTGTTTTGCCCTGTGCATTTTCGCCGTAAATTATATTTACATTGTCAAAATCAAGTTTTAAATTATCTATATTTCTGAAATTTTCAATTTCAATCGAATTAATTTTCATCTGTAATAATTTTATAATCTACCGAAAAGATTGAAACAATGTCACCACCGTGAATTTTTTTACCCCTTGCAGTACACTGCTCACCGTTTACTTTAACTATTCCGTCCTGAATAAAAGTTTTAGCCTGACCACCTGTTTCGGCAATACCTTTAAACTTTAAAAATGCGTCAAGCCTGATAAAATCGGTAGTTATTTTTACATCTTCATTTTTTCTCGGAGTTGCTTTTGCCTTAATTTTCATTTTTAAGCCTCATCGGTAATACTAAGAATAAGAAAGAGTCGTCATTAATCGGCATAACTTTTGCAGGACTTACTGCGCCACCGAGTTCAATCCTTACTTGGTCGGTATCGGCAGCGTGAAGTGCGTCGAGTACAAACTTTGAGTTAAAGCCTATTTCAACTCTGTCACCACTGACATTTGCGTGAGTGTAGTTTACAACTCTGCCTATGCTTGATACTGTTGAAACTCTCATTTCATCTGCGTCAAACAAGCATCTGATAGGGTTCTTTTTATCGTTTTCAATAACAGGAAGAGTCCTTTCAATACAGTTGAGCGCATCCTGAGTATTAATTAATACTGTTGTATTACAGGTTTTAGGAATTGCTGCGTTGTAATCAAGAAAATCACCGTCAAGCAAACGGCTGATAATACTGTAATTGTCAACATCAAAAACAATATGCCTTTTACCTACGCTTACGGAAATATCCTTTTCACTTTCTGTATTAAATAATTTAATAAGTTCTCTGATAGTTTTCTTAGGAACGATAAAGTTAATATCTTCGCCGTCATATTTAACTGTTTCTGTTCTTATTGCAAGTCTGTAGCCGTCAACACCTACAAGTCTTAATTGATTTTGAGTAAGTTCAAACTTAAGACCTGTATGTACAGGCTTTGATGCTTCATTGTCTGCAACGGCAAAAAGAGTTTGCGATACCATATTTTGAAGTACGCTTTGATTTAAAAACAAAGGATAACCACCCGAAACAGAAGGAAGTTCAGGATAATCGTCAGCGTCAATACCTGAAATATTGTACTGTGCAGCACCACTGATAATTGAAACAGAAGTACCACTGATTTCAAATGTAACCTTACCTTCAGGAAGCTTTCTTATAATATCACTGATTATTTTAGCATTGATAACTATTGCGCCCGGTTCAACTACACTTGCTTCAAGAGTAGTATTGATACCGAACTCAAAGTCGTAACCGGTAAGACTTAATGTGTCAGAACCACATTCCATAAGTATACCTTCAATTGTAGGAATTGTTACTTTAGTGCTGACTGCTCTCATTACATTCGAGCATGCATCACTTAATTCCTTTGTATTACAGGTAAATTTCATTTTTCGTTATCCTCCGTCAATCTATATATTCAACTTATAGTAGTAGTAGTATAGGGTGTGGAAACTGCTGAAAACTTATTTTTTCGTTTATTTAAGCCGTTTTAACACCGAAAATTTTCAAAAACTCATTTGTGTAGAATTTGTTGACATTGTGTAAAAATATTTTTTTCCACAATCAATGTGTAAAATTTATTGTTAATTGTTGAAAAAGGTGTGTAAGATTTATCGTATTAAGGTAGCAGTTTTTTCTCTCCTATCGTCAGCGTAGCTGACACTTCCCTCATCAGAGGGAAGCAAGAACTTGGCTCCCTCTGATGAGGGAGCTGTCGGTTTACCGACTGAGGGAGAGAATTTTACTGCCCACTCTTAACATTTGAAATAATGTCTTGAATTTGCCTTGCAAGTTTTGAATCCGTTTCAATTTCCTTTTCAATCTGGTCAATGTTGTACATTACGGTTGAATGGTGCTTTTTAAATTCTGCGCCAATATCCTCATAGCTCATATTTGTAACTTTTCTTACAACATAAAATGTAATTTTACGAGCGTGAGAAATATTTGCTTTTTGAAGTTTGCTGTAAATATCATCAACCGATATACCGGTAGTCCTGCTTACCTCTTCTACAATCTTTTGAATTGTAACAGGTAATGGCTGAGTGTCCTCCATAACAACCTTAACTACATTTTGAGCAAGCGCAATAGTAGGTGTGTGCTGGTTAATGTCACAATAAGCATAAAGCTTTTTGGTAACGCCTTCAAGCTGACGAATGTTTGACTTAACCTTCTCTGCTATGTAATTAACTACAGGTTCCGGAATTTCAAAATTAAGCATCATTGCTTTACGCTTAATAATTTCACATCTTGTTTCATATTCAGGTGGCTGAATATCGGCAATAAGACCGTCTTCAAATCTTGACTTAAGTCTGTCTGTGATTGACTGAATTTCCTTCGGTGGTCTATCCGATGTGATAACAACCTGTTTACCGTTTGATACGAGTGTGTCAAAGGTATGGAAAAATTCTTCAACGGTTGACTCTTTGTTTGCAATAAACTGAATATCGTCGATTAAAAGAAAATCAATGTTGTTTCTGAACTTTTCGTGAAATTCATCCGTTGTTTTATATTGAAGTGCCTGCATAAATTCATTAACAAACTGCTCTGCACGGATATAAAGAATGTTCATATCAGGAAAATTCTTTTTAACTTCGTGGCAAATTGCATTGAGCAAATGAGTTTTGCCAAGCCCTGAATTACCGTAAATGAAAAACGGATTATAATTTCTAAACGAACCCTTTGAATTAAGTGGGTCGGACGCTACGGCTTTTGCTGCAGCGTAAGCAAGCTTGTTTGACGAGCCGACAATAAAGTTTTCAAAAGTATATTGCTCGTTTTTATAATCTTCTAAATGTTGCTTGTCCTGATAAAATTTATGCTCAATCTTGTTATTATTTGTGTTATTGTTATTTTCGTCCTCGGCACAGATATATTTAATCTTAACTTCAAATCCCATAATTTGAGCAAATGCTTCGCTGAACATAGGACCGTATTGAGAAATAACAACATCCATATACATTTTACTTTGAAGCTTCAATGTAATTGTAGCTGCTTCAAAGCTTACAAACTCGGTTTTCTTTATCCATAAATTATATGCCGTTTCCGTAACTCTTTCTTTACAATATGCCAAAACAGCATCCCAAATTTCGCTAAATGAATCCATTTATATATTTTTTACCTCCGTATTTTCACCTAAAAATACAATACTCCAAATTAATTATTCATATGTAGTTTATATTAACATACAAAATGTATTTAATCAATACTTAATTTAAATATTTATATATATTATTATATAGAATATTATATAAATATAAAATATAAAAATAATTAAAACTTTTATTGTAAAATAAAATACTATATTGTATAATAAATCAAAATGGAGGTACATTATGAGAATCTTCAAAAACAGAGGAGATATATTCTTTTCTAAAACTAATAAAGAAAAATCAACAGAGCAAAAAATACTTCTTTCGGCACTTGCCGTAATAGTAATTTTTTCGGTAATATTTATGTTTGTTGTCGGTGCAAAAAATGATTTCAGCGCAAAAAAGTTTTTTGAACCGGAGGATTTGTCAACAACGGCACCGGTTGAGGATACAACTGTTTTGCTTCCTCAGGTAAGTGGTAAAACAAACTATATTGTAACGGTGAGTGAGGATAATAATTTATTATTCGTTGAACTTTTGCAGGTTGACCTTGATAATGTAAGTTATAAGGTTTGCACTCTTAAATCAACCACGGAATATGACGGCAGTACACTCGGCTATATTTATACTCATTCAGGTGTACAAAATGTTAAAACAGCCGTTGAAAGTATGATGTCTTGTAAGTTTGATTATTATTTGGATTTTGAGCGTGACAAGTTTTGTGAGTATTTTGACGAGCTTGGCAGTGTCAATTATGCTTTTGCAAAAGATATAAGATATAAAAATAATAAATCCGATATTCCGTATACAGTAAGAATTAAATCGGGTGAGCAAACATTAAAGGGTACTCAGGTTGTTAACTTGGTAAGGTACTATTTAGAGTCGGGCAATAATCAAGCGTCTGCCAACGACCTGCTTTTAAATTCACTTTCAAAACAAATCAATTCCGATAATTATGAGAAAAAAGACCAATTTTTTGAAGATTTGGTTACTAAATCTACTACTAATATTACGGTAAGAGATTATTCGGGTGCAGAAGATTCAATCACTGTTTTGTGCAATAATCAAAACGGTGTCAGCCTTTACGGTGCACCGATTAAATATAAAAACAATAAAATTACTAAGGAAACATTACAATCTGCAAAGGATTATTTTGTTAAATAGGAGATAAGATGGATAAAGAAAGAATAGAAAACGCAGTAAGAGAAATATTAATTGCAGTCGGTGAAGATCCGGAGCGTGAAGGTTTGCTTGAAACACCTAAAAGAGTTGCAAATATGTATGAAGAAATTTTTGCAGGTCTTATCGAGGACCCAAAACAGCATATTAAACTTTTTAATGAGCAGTCGAATGATGAAATGGTAATAGTTAAGGACATTCCGTTTTATTCAATGTGTGAGCATCATCTTTTACCGTTTTTCGGCAAGGCTCATATTGCTTATATTCCGAGTGATAATAAAATTATCGGTCTTTCAAAGCTTGCAAGAATTGTTGATAACTTTGCCAAAAAGCCACAGGTTCAGGAAAGACTCACAAGTGATGTGGCAGATTTTCTTAATGAAAATCTTCAGCCAAAGGGCGTTGCCGTTATTATGGAGGCTGAACATATGTGTATGACAATGCGTGGTGCCCGTGCAGCAGGTTCTAAAACGCAAACCTCTGCTCTTCGTGGCATTATGCGTACCGACGCAAAATCACGAGCAGAAGTATTGTCACTGCTCAAATAAAAAATTAGGCGATTTCAAACAGAAAGACTTCTGTAGGGGTCGGCGTCCTCGACGACCCGTTATCTTGTGGGCGATTGATAATCGCCCCTACGGTATTGAAATTTTTTAGACCTTCGTAGGGGCGAACTGTGTTCGCCTTAATATAATCTACAAATGTAACAAAGGTTAAAAATATGATTTGGAAATGCAAAGACAAAAAAATTGAATATGGCAATGATGTACTTATAATGGGTATTGTAAATGTCACACCTGACAGTTTTTCAGACGGTGGTGACCATTTTAAATGCGAAGATGCCGTTGAATGTGCCTTAAAGCTTATTGAATACGGTGCAGATATTATCGATATAGGTGCTCAATCAACAAGACCGGGTCATACTCCTGTTTCCGACAAAGAGGAATGGCAAAGGCTTGAACCTGTTTTAAAAGCTTTAAACGGCAAAATAAGCGTACCTGTGTCAATTGATACTTATTATCCTTATGTAGCTGAAAAATCGCTTGAAAACGGTGCTGACATTATTAATGATGTAAGTGGAGTAATTAACCCTGAAATGGCAAAAATCGTTAAATCAACCGGTTGTGGCTGGGTAATTATGCACAACGGTCACGCTACACCCGATGATGTTAAGACATTTTTTATTAATTCAACAGCCGAATGTGAAAAATTCGGTATTGATAAATCGCAAATTTGCCTTGATATGGGTATCGGTTTTGATAAAGATTACGAAGAGAATCTTAAACTTTTGACAAGTGTTGATTATTATAAAATTGACGGCTATCCACTTTTGCTCGGTACTTCGAGAAAGAGAGTTATCGGTCAGGGCAGCAGGCAGGAAAATGCAAAAGAAAGAGTTTACGGCAATATTGCAGCCGATACTGTTGCGATTATGCAGGGCGCAGATATAATCAGGATTCACGATGTTTTAAATGAAAAGCAGGGCATTTATATGGCTCAGGCTTTGCGTGACGCTAAAAATTAAGAGGTAAAGTATGGATAAAATTTTAATTCGTGATTTGAAAATTTTTGCTTATCACGGTGTAAACGAAGAAGAAAAAATTGACGGTCAAAATTTTGTTTTTGATATTGATTTATATGTGAATATTACAAAAGCGTGCTACAGCGACGATGTAAACGACACTGTAAGCTACGCAAAGGTCATAAAAACGGTTACAAGGGTAGTTACTGCCGAGAAGTATGATTTACTCGAAAAGGTTGCTCAAATCACGGCTGACGCAATTTTAGACGAATACAGCGATGTATTTAAGGTTGTTATCACTCTTAAAAAGCCGGAAGCACCGATGAAAGCAGATTTTTCATATGTCGGCGTTCAAATTGAAAGGGAAAGACAATGATTTATATTCTCAGCATAGGTACAAATATCGGCGACAGAAAAGAAAATATCGAAAGAGTTGTTGAGTCACTTAATCTTTTGCCGAAAACAAAGGTAAATAAAGTAAGCTCAATTTATGAAACTCAACCGGTCGGTTATGACAACCAGCAAAATTTTTATAATATTTGCGTTGAAGTTGAAAGCAGTTTTGACCCACACGAAATGCTCGGTTGTTGCCTTGGTATTGAAGCAGGATTCGGCAGAGTCCGTACCATAAAAAACGGACCGAGGATTATTGATGTTGATATTATTTTGTCCGACTTCGGAAAAGTTGAAACGGAAAATCTTTTGATACCTCATCCGAGATTTAAAGAGCGCAGATTTGTCCTTGAACCACTTAAGGAACTTTATCCGAGCTGTTCGGTTTTCGGTGTCGATTTTAACGGCTTGAGTGAAAAAATCGAAAATCAGGAAATAGTAAAATTATAAATGTAAAAAAGACAGATAATCATCTCGATTACCTGTCTTATTTTTTGGAAAAATTAATTTTTAATAACAAAATTTTTTTGCTTTATGTTCTTTTATTCTACACAAAATACTATTGCACACATGTGCAAAATGTAATGAAAGGATGAAAAAATATGAGTAAAAAAACATCGTCAAATATGATGAAAATTATGGGTGCAACGCTTGCCGTTTGCTCTGCAGCAGCACTTATGGGTTCAACAAAAACAACTAATTCTTCTGCAAAAAAAACTATGAAAAAAGCCGGCGAAAAGGTAGTTGAATTTGTTGATACCGTAGCATCGTTTATGTAAGGTAAATTATAGTTTATCGTAGGGTAAACAGAATTAAGCCTCCTTTGAAAAGGGGGGTGGCACGCTTGCGTGACGGAGGGATTAACGGGCGAACGCAGTTCGCCCCTACGGTAATTTTTCTGATTTAGATAGTCTAAAATGATAAAACTTTCGTAGGGGCGACCTGTGATCGCTTTTATAACTACTCACTACGAAACAGTCCACCGGACTGTTTCTCCCAAATTTGTTGCTTCCTTTGGTTGCCAAATTTGGAGTCTCGTGTCTCTTGTGCTACGCACAATTCACTCGTCAGCCGTCAACCTTTTACAAACTATAATTTATATGGTGTAGGTTAGTGA
>JBNMGQ010000039.1:0-17032 GCA_050872345.1 Eubacterium sp.
ACTTCTACAACAATTACCGTATTCAAACTAAAACAAAACTGACTCCGCTTGAAAAACGAAATCAGTTTGTTGCTTAAATTTTAATTATTCTACTTTAGGCTTCCTTTTTTTGTACTGTCTGCACAATCTGGGGCAGTTCAGAGACTTCGTAAGGAAGTCTCTCCCTTTTAACTTTTGTAATCGGTCGGAATGATAAATTGTAGGTATAATTTATTATTTCGTAGGATTACACAATGGAAAAGTATATTTTTGATAAAAGCAACTGACTTTTGTATGAATAGCAAAGTGGTCATTATATTTTTTTGATTAGCTGCTTCTGACAACAATAACTATTCAATACCATTATAATATTTTATTTAGTTTACAATAAGTTTGATTATTTACATTTTATTCTTGACATTCAAAACACACAGCCATATAATGTTTCTAACAAAAATCAAGAGAGGTTACAGTTATGAAAAATGAACCGATAACGGCAATAATTGTAGGTGCGGGTCACAGAGCACTAATTTATGCAAATCTTGCTTTAACAAATCCTGAATCGCTAAAAATTGTAGGAGTTGCAGACCCTAATCCCGTAAGAAGAAAACAGTGTATGGAAAAATTCGGTTTTTCAAAGGATATGTGTTTTGAAAATGCAGATGAGCTTGCACAAAAAGGCAGACTTGCAGATGCAATTATTAACGGCACAATGGACGAACAACACCTTGAGACCTCTGTTCCTCTTTTAAATCTCGGCTATGATATGCTGCTTGAAAAACCTTTTGCAGTCAACGAAAAGGAAATGAGAGAGCTTGTGGAATGTGCAAGAAAGAATAACTCTAAGGTTATGATTTGCCATGTCCTCAGATACACTCCGTTTTATTATTCAATTAAGGAGCGTATCGCAAACGGTGAAATCGGAGATATAATCAATATTCAAACTTGTGAGCATGTATCGTATCATCATCTTTCGACTTCGTTCGTGAGAGGAAAATGGGCAAATTCAAACAAAAGCCACACAACAATGCTTTTGCAAAAATGCTGCCACGATATGGATATAATGATGTGGATGATGAGCGATACCATACCTACACAAATTTCATCATTCGGTGGAAAATTTCAATTCAAACCCGAGAATGCTCCAAAAGGTGCAGGTACAATTTGTATGAAGGATTGCCCACTTGTTGACTCCTGTGTTTATTCTACAAAGAGATTATATATTGACCATCCTGACAGATGGGCATTTTATGTTTGGGACGCTCTCGAAAATATTGAAAATCCAACAATTGAAGATAAAATAAATCTTATGAAAAGCGACAGCCCTTATGCAAGATGCATTTATAAATGCGATAACAATGTTGTTGACCATCAAAGTGTACTTGTAAATTTCGCAAATGGTGCAACCGGTACACATAATATGGTTGGTGGCACTTCCGAGCCTATGAGAAGAATACATATTATCGGTACTAAGGGCGAAATTTACGGTAATTTTGAAGAGTCAAAGTTCTATGTTTCAACTATTGACCCGTCACCTGACGCACAGGGCGGCGAATGCAGGATTGAAGAGGTTGACCTTAATGTAAACGGCGATATGGTAGGTGCTTACGGTGGTCACGGTGGTGGCGACGAAAGGCTTGCAGAAGATTTTATAAATTTTGTAAGAGGCGAAAAACCGAGCCTTGCCTGTACTTCAATTTTCGACAGCGTTGCAGGTCATCTTTCTGTTTATCTTGCAGATGAATCAAGAGAAAGCGGCGGCGAAGTTCAAACAGTAACTTTCTAAAAAAACAGAGCATCCATTTAAATAGATGCTCTGTTTTTTATATAGATATTGTCCCTATTCCCATTCCGAGTTTGTTTTTGTTTTTCAAATATTTTTTAGCAGCTATTTGTAGCGAAGTGTTTTCAGGATAATCATTTATATTTTGTTTTCTTTTGCCAAAAATTCTCTCAATGGCTTGCTTATCATCATAATTTGAATACGCAATATCAAATAATTTTGCAAATTTAATTATATTACTGTCTGGCTGCATAAATTCTGAATTATTCTGATACAATAACCAGCTTTCACAAAAGAAATATTTATAGTTGTAATCGGGAAAATGTAATTTAAAAAATCCTTTTGCCATAGCTATTGATTCAATGCAATCAGTATAAATCAATCTTTCTCCCTGTGGAATATGAATATATATTACATTTTCTCCTTGCTCAAACGGCAATCGGCTGTAATCAAGCAACTCATCATCACAACAGTATAGCTGAAACTGCAATCTGCCTATTTTAAAAATCTCGGCATTTATATGAGTTGTCAGCCAACGATAGTTTTGCAAGCCTTTGTTATTATTATTCTCGCACCAAATACGAATATCAGTCATCGTATCATAAAATATATCTTCGCTGATATTTAAGCGTTTATAATATTCTTTTGTTTTTTTCAAACAATCTACAATAACAGCAAGGCGAATAATATCAGATTCGTTCTCTAAGCAATTACGATTTTTAAAAATGACCTCGCAAAGCTTTTCTATTTTCTCATAATCGGTATTTAAAGTATAAATAAGTTCTTTTTCAAGCGATTTATCTAATTTCAATCGCCTTATTATTTTTTTATCAATAATGTTCATATTTTCCTCGGCACAGATTTGATATATAGGATTATATTCTAAAACCGAACTCATTTCAAGATGTTGTTTTCAATATCTGAATAAAATTACAAAAGTTACCTTAATATTACTTTTTCTTATACACACTCAAAAAGTTCACAGCAGAAGAAAACGGCATAGCAAACGCTACGCCGTTAAACTTATTACTTATTAACATATTAGTCTGCTTCGTTCATAATCTTCTCACGCTTAGCCTCAAGCTCTTTTTGAGCCTGTTCCTTAACTTTACCTGTGTAGTTGTTAAAGAACATAGGAATGATTGTGAGAAGGAAGCCTACAGCAGGTACGATTGTTACGAGAGCCAAAAGCATCTTTTGAGTGTCAACCGACTGCTCGAAGAAAATCTGCCTGCCGGCTGTATCAACAAGTGACTTGTCAACAGCCTTGAAGTCTGTACCGTCAAGAATCTGACCGAATACGAATGTAGCAACTGCTGCGTTAACCTTTGAAAGGAATGTCTGGAATGCGAAGCAAACACCTTCCTGTCTTTCGCCTGTTTTCCATTCGAGGTAGTCAACAGAGTCTGCAATGAGCGCATATGTGATTACATTGTAAATACCGAGTGGAAGACCCATAAGGAAGAGGAATACCCAAAGAACATAAATGTTAGCCTTTGTAACATCTTTAGCCATAACAACATAGCAAAGAGCGTGAACTACAAGACCGAAGAGGGCAGAGCCGATATAGATTTGCTTGAGTGAAAGCTTCTTACGAAGGATAGGGAAGATAGCCATTGCAGGTACCATACCTACACCGATAGCAACCGTAAGAGTAGTTACGATAGTTCCACGAGGAATCCAGAAGTCGTAAGCTGCTGCTGCGTCAACATTAGGTACAAGTGTTGTTTGCGCACCAGGTAAGAAATCTTGGAAAATTTGAGTAAAGTCTGTATAGTTTTGAATGATAATGTAGTTGCCGATATAGTCAGCGCACTGGTTGGCTGTTACCATGGTTGAGCCTAAGATAGCTGCAAAGATAACGATGATGAGAAGTCTGTTTTTACCAAGAACTACGAAAGTTTCCTTAAATGACGGTGTGTGATCCATTTTAGGTACTCTTTCTTTTGAAACAAAGAAGATGAGAATTGAAAGACCACAGCCGAGAAGTGCGAAAATTACACCTGAAAGGAAGAAGCCTTTTGTGTAACCCATATTGCTCTGATAAAGAATCGGAACAAGAAGAGCAGGGAGGATACCACCGAATGTTGAACCTAAACGAGCAGTTGAAATGAAAGAAGTTCTTTCGCTTTCAAGTGGAGTGATTACAGATGAAAGACCCCAGAAAGGTACATCCTGAATTGTGAATGCAACGCCCCAAAGAATGTATGTAACAAGTGCCCAAACAAATGCTGCCGTTGAACCCTCTTTAAAAGGAGCAGAGAAAAGAGCAATTGTTGTTATTGCAATCGGAATAGGCGCAAATAAAAGGTAAGGCCTCATTTTGCCCCATTTTGATTTTGTTCTGTCAACAATCATACCCATAACAGGGTCGTTGAGTGCGTCGAATACACGACCGATAAGAATAATTGTTGTACCTTGCTTAAGAGTCAAGCCTGCACCGTTTTGGAAAAATACGAGTGTGAACATTGACATAAGGGTGTATATACCCGAACGACCGAAAGCACCGACTGTAAAGCAGATGCGTTCTTTCATGGTTAAATATTTTTTAGTTTCAGCCATTTACTTTCTCCTTTTTATTACTGCAGGGAAAATAACCGGAGCTTCCTCGCCTGCGTTTTGCATTTGTTTTAATAATAAATATTTAAGTTCTTGCCTGATATGTGTGTACCTTGGGTCCTTGATAAGGTTGTATTTTTCGTTAGGGTCCTTTTGCAAATCGTAAAGATAATCTTCAAAATAAACCTTGGACTGATGGTGAGCATATCCGGTAATTGCTGCGTCACGAACTTCGTACTTAAATCTGTCTGTTCTGATAGCTCGTGAGTTTGAAGCTTCGCTTATTTGCATAAATACGCAATCACGCTTAAAATCAGGGTCGTTCATCTCTTTGTTAAGGTCAACGCCCATATATGACTTAGGAATAGGTATTCCTGCCATTGAAAGGAGCGTAGGCGGTAAATCGATAAGAGAAGAAAGCCTTTCTTCCTTTTTGCCACCGACAAAATTGCCACCCTTGATTATAAGTGGTGTGTGAGTTGCACTTTCGTGACAGCTTCGCTTGTATTCAGGGTTCCTTGTTTTGAAGTGACTGCCGTGGTCGGAAGTGTAAATGATAATCGTATCGTCGTATATTCCAAGCTCTTTAAGCTTATTAACAAGCCTGCCGACATTGTAGTCGAGCCTGTTAATTGCCGAAATATAATCGGGATACATCTTTTCATAGTCACCCTTTAAAAATGTTAAATCGTCAGGCAAAGGGTAATTTTTGTATTTTTCAACCGTCGGCTTGTAGCCTTCGTATGTATGGTGGTCGTTTTGATGATGAGGTTCAAGCTGACTTACAAACATAAAAAACGGCTTGTCCTTATCACGCTTGTCAAGATATTCAAGCGCAAAATCGTTGATGCAGTCGGCACGGTAACCCTTGAAGTCAATCTTGTTTCCGTCGCCGTCAAACACATATCCGTCGTAGCCGTGCGAAGTAAATTCGAGCACATCGGCTGCACGCCAGTATTGGTATTCACCCTGCTTGTTTTTAGGCACTGCAGTGCTTTCACAGTGAAGACCTATACCCGGTAATCTGTTTGAAGCCAAATGCCACTTGCCGATATATGCCGTTTGGTATCCTGCTTCGTTGAAGTAATGAGCAAGAGGTGTAATGTCGCTCGGAAGAGGTATACCGTTCCAATAGCAACCACACTGTGTTGCGTAAACACCTGACTGTAGGCAAGCTCTTGCAGGGCCGCATACCGGCTGACAGGTAAAGTTGTTTTCAAACTTTACACCTTCTTTGGCAAGCTCGCAAAGGTTAGGCGTCACTTCTTCATTAATCGTGTCCCAACGCTGTTGGTCCGAAAAATAGAAGATAATGTTCTTTTGTTTCATAATTTCCCCCTTAATTTGCCGTTAAGCTATAAATCCTGCAACGGCATTGTAAAAATTAACAATTGCAATTGCAGCAACAACTGTAGTAAATACAGTTTTAATTACTTTTTCATTGCCTTTTTTATTCATCTTAGCGCCGAGTATACCACCCAAAACGGCACAAACAATTGCCACAATAAGAGTGATAATGTCAAACTTCGGTACAGTATGCGTCACTCCTAAAGTGATAAGCTTTGAAAGCTGGCTGAAAAATATTGTGCCAACGCTGTATACTGCAGCTTCCTTAACAGTCATTGAAAAGAAAAGCGCTAAAAATGCAACATTAATCGGCCCACCGCCGACACCTAAAAACGAAGCGATAAAGCCGAGCGTCAAACCTACAACTACGATTAAAACAGGATTTTTTACCTTAAAGCTTTTCGCATTTTTTAAGTTTATGTAAACGACGGAAGCGACAAGCAAAATGCCTAAAACAAGACCTTGAATACTTTTGAGCATATTGTTGTCAAATATTCCTAAAAGATAATCAAACAGCTTTGAGCCGAGTATACCACCGATAACAGCACCGAGCGAAAGAGATAAAATAAGCTTAAAATCAATCTTTGTTTTAGATTTGATGTGCTTGACTGTCGAGCTGATACTCATACTGAAAACTGCACAGGCAGAGTAAAAATTGACAATGTTTATAGGGTCCTTGCCGATTAAATCGAGAAGTGGCTTGATTATTACGCCACCACCGAGACCGACAAATGCACCCATAAAGGTTGCAAAAATAATTATTATTCCATATATAACGGTTGTCAACTTGTCCACCTGCCAATAAAAATACGCTTTTGATATTATATAATAATAAATACTTTTAGTCAATAATAAACAATATTATAAACTATTTACTGCATAAAAGTTGCTTTCCCAAGCAGGAATGTAAATACTGTGGCGAAAATATAACTTGTAGTTTTCGTCAAGCGCCAAAATCTTTTTGCCAAGAGTAAATAAATCTTCGTTTCTGTGATATGCGCAAACATAAAGCTTCGGTAAATATTTTTTGATTGTTTTCTTTGCGCCGTCAAGTGCTTTTGATTCCGAGCCTTCAATGTCCATTTTTATCATGGTTACAGGGCAGTCGATAAGCGAGTCAATGTCGGTCACTTTAACCGGTACACCTTCGGCAGAAAGGTGTGAATTTCTGCTTTTCTCTTTGGAAAAAATAAGAGTGTCCATTTTGTCCCAAGCGCCCATATTGTATGTTTGAATATTTGCCATATCTTTCGTGTTTTTCAAAAGCTTTTTGTAGCTTTTTTCGTCAGGCTCAAGTGCAATTATCTTGTCATATTTGCCGTTTGTGAAAGCAGTAAATTCTCTTATCGTATCGCCGTCGTATGCGCCTAAATCCACGATTGTTTCACTGTTGTTAAGCTTTAAAATGTCGCTGTATACTTCGTCTTTGTCGCAAAAAGAATTGAGCAAATATTCCACTTTGCCAGACACTTTGAAGTTTAAAATGTCAACATAAACCTTACGGCTTTTTTCGTCTGCAAGACGGTTATATACAAAGTCGAAATCTTCGTCGTGCTCCTTAACATACTCTTTGGTGAAAAGTCCACCACCGGCAACGGGAACATCGGGCGCAAAAACCCTGTGCCGTGAGTTGATTTTCTTTATGTTTTCTATCACATTTTCAAGGTGAGTGGCAAAAGCCAAAACTACATTGAAGTCGTCGTATTTTTCGCAAACTTCACTGTATTTGAGCACCTTGTAGCCTAAAAAAGAGTGACCTCTTACAAACTCGTCGCTTGCAAATATTTCACTTACTTTAAGTCCGTATTCACTAAGGGTCGATATTATCTTTTCGGCGCCGTTACCCATACCGTAAACCATAATCGGCTTGCCGTCATTTTTTAAAAAATCCCAAACATTTTCTTCTTTAATTAATTCAATCATCATTTTCTCCGATAAATATTGATAAAATAATTATAGCATATAACTACACTCTTTACAAATATAAAAAAATATTATATAATTAACTTTGATTGAAAATATTAATTTTATGGAGGAATGTGCCTATATGGGCAGCAGCCTGAAAAATCTTTTCAAAAGGGAAAGCTCAACCGAAGAGGAAATTAAACAACTTGTTAAAGAGGACGAAAGCGTCGGCGAACTTCAAACAAAGCAAAGGGATATGATTAATAACATATTCGAATTTGACGACCTTGACGCAGGTGATATAATGACTCACCGTAAGGATATTGTTGCGCTTGATATTAATTCGAGTATCGTTG
Source organism: Eubacterium sp. (assembly GCA_050872345.1). Classification (GTDB taxonomy): domain Bacteria; phylum Bacillota; class Clostridia; order Oscillospirales; family Acutalibacteraceae; genus Eubacterium_R. The sequence continues at coordinate 7,930 of JBNMGQ010000039.1, forward strand.
ACGCAGTCAATGTCGCTATTGAAAACGGTAACTCAAGGCTTCCTGTTTATAAAACCGACCTTGATAATATCTGTGGTATCCTTTATGTTAAGGATTTACTTAAGTTTGTCGCAAAGCCGATCGGTCAAAACGATAAGCTTGAAAACTTTGTGCGCAAGCCTGTTTTCGTGCCGGAGTCTATGCCTTGTGGCAAGCTCTTCGCCAAAATGACGGAAACAAGGATAATGCTCGCAATAGTTATTGACGAATACGGTCAAACTTCGGGTCTTGTCACAATGGAGGATATACTTGAAAGTATAGTAGGTAATATTTGCGACGAGTATGACGACGAGGAAGAAGAGGGCGTAACGAAGATTGACGATAAAACATTCACCTTTGACGGTTTTACTGATATTGAGGATGTGAGCGAAGTGCTCGGCGTTGAGCTTGAGAGTGGCGATTATGATACCGTCGCAGGCTTTGTTATCAGCCTTTTGGGCTATCTGCCAAAGGATGACGGCAAGCTTCACAGCGTTAAATATAAAAATTTGATTTTCACCGTTGATAAGGTTTGTGAGCAACGCATTAAGAAAATCAAGGTTGAAGTTGAATAATTTATTTTAGATTGAAGAAAGATATATGGCAGAACAAGTTATTGAATTTGAAGCTATGGAGCAGGCAGTGAGCCTTTTCGGAAGCTTCGACGAAAATGTAAAGTTAATAGAGGACGAGTATAATGTTTCGGTAATATCCCGTGGAAGCGAGCTTAAAATCGTCGGCGATATTGAAAATGTTGACAAGGCTTGCCGTGCTCTTCGTTCGCTTTTGACATTAATCAATAAGGGCGAAAGCTTAACGGCGCAAAATGTACGATATGTTCTTACTCTTGTCAATGAGGGTAACGAGGACAAACTGTCGGCAATGAGCCTCGGTTCAATTTGTATTACTTCTAAGGGCAGACCGGTTAAGCCTAAAACACTCGGTCAAAAAAGATATTGCGAAGCTATCGACAATAACACGATTACTTTCGGTATCGGCCCTGCCGGAACAGGTAAAACTTATTTGGCTGTTGCAATGGCAGTCACGGCTTTCAGGGCTAAAGAGGTTAACCGAATTATTTTAACCAGACCTGCCGTTGAAGCAGGTGAGAAGCTCGGCTTTCTTCCGGGTGATTTGCAAAGCAAGGTTGACCCTTATTTAAGGCCTCTTTATGACGCTTTGTTTGATATGCTCGGTGCCGAGAATTTTCAGCGTTATCAGGAGCGTGGCGCAATTGAGGTTGCACCTCTTGCTTATATGCGTGGTCGTACTCTTGACGACAGTTTTATAATACTTGATGAGGCTCAGAATACAACGCCTGAGCAAATGAAAATGTTTTTAACCCGTCTCGGTTTTAATTCCAAGATGGTTATAACGGGTGATATTACCCAGATAGATTTGCCTGACGGTAAAAAATCAGGCTTAAAAAAAGTAATGCACATTCTTCGTAATGTTAACGATATTGCAATTTGCAAATTTGACCAAAAGGATGTCGTTCGTCACAAGCTTGTGCAGGATATAGTAAATGCCTACCAAAAATACGAGGAGGAAAAGAAGAATGGACGCAGTTAAAGTAATAATTTCCAATGACCAAAAAGCAGTAAAAGTACCAACCGGAATAAGAATGTTAATCAGGCGTTGCTGTCACGCTGTCCTTGAGCTTGAAAATTTTGAAGGCTCGGCAGAGGTAAGTGTTCGTTTTGTTGATAATGAGCAAATTCGTGAGCTTAATAAGCAGTATCGTAATATTGATAAAGAAACAGATGTGCTTTCTTTCCCACTCGGCGAAAACGGTGAATATGACATTAACCACGATACAGGCGCTAAGCTTTTGGGCGATATAGTTATTTCTGTTCCTAAGGCTATGGAGCAGGCAGAACTTTATAACCACCCACTTCAAAGGGAAATCGGTTTCCTTACCGTTCACTCAATGCTTCACCTTTTGGGTTACGACCACGAAAACGGTGGACTTGAAGCAGTACATATGCGTGAAAAGGAAGAAACCGTACTTACTCAAATCGGCTGGAAGCGTGATAACAGCTACTATATGGGAGACGAATAATGACAAAAACAGCTTTTGTAGCTATTGTAGGTAAGCCGAATGTTGGCAAGTCGTCCTTGCTTAATAAAATGCTCGGTCAAAAAATCGCAATAGTTTCATCAAAACCTCAAACTACAAGAACTAAAATTATGGGTGTGCTCACTCAAGGTGAAACTCAACTTGTTTTCACCGATACACCCGGTTTTCATAAGCCACATAATAAACTCGGCGAAAAGATGAACGAAGCTGTCGGCGATACAGTCGGTGGTGTTGATGCTTGCCTTTTCATAACCGAACCTCGTGGTGAACTTAACGAGCAGGAACTTCAGCTTCTTGATATGTTTAAGAAGCAGAAAATGCCTGTTATCCTTGCGATTAATAAGATTGATATGATAAACGATAAAGAGGAACTTCTTAACAGAATCGTTTATTTGACTTCATTTTACGATTTCACGGCAGTTGTGCCTGTAAGTGCAACCGAGGGTGACCATGTCGACGAACTTATCGACGAACTTGATAAACTTGCTTTTGAGTCACCTCACTTTTTCCCTGACGATACTCTTACCGACCAGCCTGAAAGAGTTCTTGCTGCCGAAATTATCAGGGAAAAAATCCTTCGCCTTATGGATAAGGAAATTCCACACGGTATTGCCGTTGCAGTTGAAAAAATGCGTGAGCGTGACGATAAGGATATTCTCGATATTGACGCTACTATTTACTGCGAGCGTGAAAGCCATAAGGGTATGGTTATCGGCAAAAAGGGCGCAATGCTTAAAAAGATTTCAACTTACGCAAGACAGGATTTGGAAAACTTTTTCCAAATTAAAGTTAATCTTCATTGTTGGGTTAAAGTTAAAGAGGATTGGCGCAACCGTGAAGGCTTAATCCATAACTTCGGTCTTGATAATAAATAGGCTCCCTTGTAAAGGGAGCTGTCAGCTACGCTGACTGAGGGATTGACAACTGATTAAGGCTCCCTTGTGTAAAGGGAGCTGTCGGCTATGCCGACTGAGGGATTGTAGGCGAACACAGTTCGCCCCTACGAAAGTCTTATTCATTAAAACTTGTAGGATTCGGCGTCCTCGACGACCCTTTCCAATTTTTCACAAGCTTAAACTCTCCACCGTAGTATAAAATAAAAACGGTGATATTATGTTTAACAAATCGTGGAATGATTTTTGGAATACGGGCAAGGTTGAAGATTATATTAAATTTAAGCAAAGTGAAAACTTGCTTCAAATCAAAAATCGGGAAGTGCAAAATGGCAACGACAAAGGGACTTGTAATCAAAGAACAGACAGTTGGGGAGAGTGACCGTTTAGTTACTCTCCTTACTGCTGATTATGGGCTTGTTCGTGCTTTTGTAAGGGGTGCTAAGCAGGTGAAAAATAAACTTGCAGCGTCCACTTCGCTTTTTGCTTACAGTGAATTTTCGCTTTATCAGGGCAAGGGTGCAAGCGTTGTTGACAATGCAACTCCTATTGAAGTGTTCTTCGATTTGAGGAAGGATATTGAACGCCTTGCAGTGGCGCAGTACTTTGCCCAACTTACTTATGAAATTGCAAACGAAGGTGAGCCGGAAGGCGAAATGCTAAGCGTAATTTTAAATTCGCTTCACCTTCTTTGTAAGGGCGAAAAAAGAATAGAGCAGATTAAATCCGTCGTTGAGTTCAGGCTGATGTCACTTTCCGGCTATATGCCAAATATTTTGGCTTGTGCAAATTGTGGTACATATGAAACGGATATAATGTATTTTGACACTCTTGAGGGGTGTATATACTGCGAAAACTGTGGCAAGTCGGGCGCAATTTGTTGCCCTAAAAATGTGATTACTGCCATTCGATTTATCTGCCTTACCGACCCTAAAAAAATATTTTCGTTTTCACTTTCCGATGAAAACTTAAAACTTCTTTCAAAAATAAGTGAACAGTATGTTCTTTCACGAATACAAAAACGCTTGCCGACTCTTGAATTTTATAAGTCGGTCAAACTTTAAAGGATAACAATATGAATAAAAATTATAAAACTCTCGAGCTTGATTTGATACTTGAAAAGCTTGCCGGTGAGTGCTCGTGCGACGATGCTAAGGATTTGGCTAATTCACTTCAGCCAAGCTCCGATATGGCAGAGGTTGAACTTTTACTTCAGCAAACCGAGGATGCTTTTTCGCTTCTTGCACGCTTCGGTGGTCCGTCATTTTCAGGACTTAAAAATGTAAATAATCCACTTCACCGTGCGTCTGCCGGTGGTTCGCTTAACCCTAAGGAACTTCTCGATATTGCGTATTGCCTTCGTGCGCTTCGTACTTTGGATGAATGGCACAGCCACTGCTCAGGTGTTAAAACAAGCCTTGACTTCTTTTTTGAAGGTATAACAACTAATAAATATCTCGAATCTAAAATTTTAACCTGTATTATCAGCGAAGAGGAAATTGCCAATAAAGCGTCGGAAACTTTGTACGATATAAGAAGAAAGATTAGGTCAAAGGAAAATTCCATCAGGGAAAAACTTGACTCTTTGATTCACTCTTCGCATTATCAACAGTTCTTGCAGGAAGCTATTATCACTCAAAGAAACGGCAGGTTTGTCGTTCCGGTTAAAGCAGAATGCAGGGGAAGTGTACCCGGTCTTGTTCACGATACTTCGTCAACAGGCGCAACCGTTTTTATTGAGCCTGCAGGCGTAGTTGACGCTAATAACGACATTAAGGTGCTTCAGGGCAAAGAGCGTGACGAAATTATGCGTATCCTTTTTGAACTTTCTGCCGAAGCAGGCGAATTTTCGGAATCGATTAAACACTCTTATGACAGCGCAATTATGCTCAATCTCATTTTTGCCAAGGCTCATCTTGCTTATAAAATGAAAGCGTCAAAGCCGATTCTCAATAACGAAGGTATAACTTATCTTAAAAAAGCCCGTCACCCACTCATTGACCCTAAAAAGGTTGTTGCAACCGACATTGTCCTCGGTGACGAATACGACACACTCGTCATTACCGGTCCTAATACCGGTGGTAAAACCGTAACGCTTAAGACACTCGGTCTTTTAACTCTTATGACTATGTGTGGACTTTTAATTCCGGTGTCCGATATGTCAAGAGTGTCGGTATATGATAATGTTCTTGTCGATATTGGCGACGAGCAGAGCATTGCCCAGTCACTTTCAACTTTTTCTTCTCATATGGTTAATATCATTGATATTATGAAAAAGGCTGACGATAAATCGTTGATTCTTATTGATGAACTCGGTGCAGGTACCGACCCTACCGAGGGTGCTGCGCTTGCTGTTTCCGTTATCGAAGCTTTGAGGGAAAAGGGTGCTAAAATCGTAGCGACTACTCACTATGCCGAGCTTAAAGCGTATGCACTCGATACACCGGGCGTTACTAACGGCTGTTGCGAGTTTGATATTGAAACTCTCCGACCTACATATAAGCTTTTAATCGGCGTTCCGGGTAGGTCGAATGCGTTTGCTATTCTTTCACACCTCGGTATGGAGCAGTCGGTTATCGATAACGCCAAGTCGATTGTCGGCAGTGATAACCGTGATTTTGAAGCCGTGCTTGAAAAACTCGAGGCTTCTCGTCATGCTCTTGAAGAAGAACGAAAAGTTGCCGAGCAAATGACTGAAAAGGCTAAGAAAATTGAACAAAGAGCGCAAGAGGAAAAGGATAAAATCGAAACTCTTAAAGCACGAGAAATGGATAAGGCAAAGCGTGAAGCGCAAAAGCTTATCGACTCTGCACAGCGTAAAAGCAGTGAATTCCTTCTTGAACTTGAAAAGCTTAAAAAAGAGCAGACTTCCACTAACGCTACCGAAATTGCACGCAAAACAAGGCGAGCAGTTAAGGCGCAAATGGGTGAAATGGACGACCTTATCAACCCTAATGAGCTTGCAGATAATTGGGATTATGACTATAAATTGCCACGAAATCCTGTTGCAGGCGACCGTGTCGTTATCAAGGGTATCGGCGAGGGCGAGGTAGTCGAAGTTAAAAATAATAATGTTCTCGTAAAGTCCGGACTTCTCAAAACAAGAGTAAAACTTTCCGATATTATGATTCTCGATAAGCCTAAAAAGAAGCCTGTTAAAACTCAACATAATGTTTACAGAACTTCGTCAAGAGCCGACGCCGATGTTAAGACGGAAATCGATATGCGTGGCGAAACGGTCGACGAAGCACTCAGCGAGCTTGGTCTGTTTATCGACAGATGCGTGCTCAATAATATTGAAGAAATACGAATTATTCACGGTAAGGGTACAGGCGCTTTGAGGACTGCCGTTACCGATTATCTTAAAACTCATCCGAATGTGTCAGAGTTTAGACTCGGCAGATACGGCGAGGGCGAAAACGGCGTAACAATCGCCAAACTCAAATAATTTAATTGACACAAACTACTCGTAGGGCAAGGGCTTGCTCCTGCCGAAAACCAACAACTCGTACGGCTGGGTTTACTCCTGCCGAAAACCAACAACTCGTAGGGCAGGGGCTTGCTCCTGCTGAAAATAACAACCTTTCGTAGGGCAGGGGCTTGCTCCTGCCGATAAATTCAAACCAACAAACGGAGCACACTATGGCAGAAAATGAGCTTGAAAATTTAACAGCCGTTGTTGAAGGTATTACCTATCGCAACGAAGCTAACGGTTATGCTGTTGCCGAGGTCGGCACAGGTGACGAATTTGTTACCGTTGTCGGCGTTTTGGGCGATATTGCAGTCGGTGAGCAAATCGTTTTTCAAGGCGAATGGACTATGCATCCAAGCTTTGGCAGGCAGTTCAAAGCCACAAGGCTTACCCGTAGCCGTCCTGCCGATGCCGACGGTATGCTTCGCTTTCTTGCAAGTGGAATGATTAAAGGCGTCAGGGAAGTGACGGCTTCCAAAATAGTTGAAAAATTCGGTTCAAATACATTTAATGTAATTGAAAACGAACCCGAACGACTTGCAGAAATTAAAGGTATTACAAGGACTAAAGCTAAGCAAATCGGCAAGGAATTTAAAATGCAGTTTGCTGCCCGTGACACTATGAACGGTCTTGTTGAACTCGGCTTAAGCCAGCAGGAAGCGTACGATGTGTACAGCGTGTTTAAAAATGACGCTCTCGATATTGTAAATGAAAATCCGTACGCTCTCGTTTCCACCGTTTCGAGTATCGGCTTTGACCGTGCCGACGAAATTGCGCTTAATTTGAAGCAGGCGCCACCGTTTGACTTCAGGTGTCAGGCAGGTGTTACATATGTTGTCAGGCATAATCTTTTTAACGGTCATACCTGCTTACCTCGTAAAAGTATTATTCCACCGTCAAAAGCACTTCTCGGCTGTAACGATGACGAAGCAGAAATTGCAATTGATAATGCTATAGAATCAAAGCAACTTGTTGAAGAGGATATTGACGGTAAAGCGTTTTTGTTTCTTCCTGAAATTTACGAAGCTGAATCCGGCATAGCCGACAGAATTAAGGTTATGCTTGAATTTCCACCGACTCCTAAGGAAATTTCACCGTCGGAAATTGATGCGTTTGAAAAGACGAATAATATTGTTTTTGATGAAAAACAGCGTGAAGCTATTGAAATTGCAGTTAATAAAGGCTTGCTGATTTTAACCGGTGGTCCGGGTACAGGTAAAACGACTACGGTTAAGGGTATAATCACTCTTATGGAAAACAGGGGTCTTGATGTTGCACTTGCAGCACCTACGGGCAGAGCAGCCAAGCGTATGAGCGAGCTTACCGGCAGGGAAGCTAAGACGATTCACAGGCTTCTTGAAGTTGAATATAAGGACGGCGCAACCGAACCGAGCTTTGCTCATAATCTGAAAAATCCACTTGAGTGTGACGCAGTAATCGTTGATGAACTTTCAATGGTTGATGTCACTGTATTTTCGGCTCTTCTCGACGCTCTTCCACTTTCGTGCAGGCTTATTATGGTTGGCGATAAGGACCAGCTTCCACCGGTCGGCGCAGGTAATGTTCTTGCAGATTTGATTAAAAGTGGACTTATCGGTGTTGTAAGCCTTGATAAAATCTTCCGTCAGGCTATGGAGAGTAATATAGTTTCAAATGCTCACCGTGTCGTTCGTGGCGAAATGCCTGTTTTTGACAACAGTATAAATTCCGACTTCTTCCTTCTTAGGGAAGATTCAAAATATAACGCACCGGCTAAGATTGTAAACCTTGTAACGAAGCGTATACCGGCAGGCTACGGCTTTGACAGTGTTAGGGATATTCAAGTCCTTTGTCCGAGTCGAAAGGGCGAAGTAGGGTGCGAGCATATCAACGCACTTCTTCAGGAAAAGCTTAATCCACCGTCAAAAGATAAAATGCAGATTAAGTATAAGGGCTACATTCTTCGTGAAGGCGACAAGGTTATGCAGATTAAAAATAACTACGATGTCCCTTGGTTTAAAGACGGCGAAAACGGTACAGGCGTGTTCAACGGCGATATAGGTATCTTAACTCGTATCGACCGTGCAAACGATATTATCAATGTTAAGTTTGACGACAAGGAAGCAATGTACAGCGTTGAAAATGTTAAGGAGATTGAACTTGCATACGCTATGACTGTTCACAAAAGTCAGGGCAGTGAGTTTCCTTGCGTTGTTATGCCTACTATTGCAACTCCTGAAAAACTTTCCTACCGTAACCTTTTTTATACTGCTTTGACCCGTGCCAAAAGCCTGCTTATTATTGTCGGCAACGAAGGCTCAATCAAAGCAATGGTTGAAAACGATAAAAAAAGTAGACGCTACAGCGCACTTGTTCATTTTTTATCTGTTGACAATAACAATGTTTTTAAGTAATATATTTTGTAGTAAATTTATAAATTAATAAATTGTTTGGTGAACTGTGTTTATCTGAACAACCGTAGGGGCGAACATTGTTCGCCTGAATAAAATTGTATCGGCAAACACCGTTTTCCTGAACAACCGTAGGGGCGAACATTGTTCGCCTGAATAAAATTGTATCGGTAAACACCGTTTCCCTGAACAACCGTAGGGGCGAACATTGTTCGCCTGAATAAAATTGTATCGGCAAACACCGTTTTCC
>JBNMGQ010000040.1:0-16205 GCA_050872345.1 Eubacterium sp.
AGTTCGCCCCTACGGTGATTTTTCTAATATAGATAGTCTAAAATGATAAAACTTTCGTAGGGGCGACCTGTGGTCGCCTGCCAATCCCTCAGTCGGTAAACCGACAGCTCCTACGGGAGTCGTCCCTTTTGTCACTTGCGTGACATTTCCACACACTGTGGGGAATCACCCTTTGCAAGGGAGCCTTAAACACACAAAATTTGACGCACCACTGTACGACAAATTTTGAAAAGGAGGAGCAATGAAGCGAATGAGGGATGAATTTCAAATTAAATATTAAAGAAATTCGTCACGAACGATACGGAGTTTGTGACGACGCAAACTATAATTTATATTGCTTTTAGATTATTGCTGTGTTATATTGAAAACAGAGGTGAGTGTATGAAAAAGAAAGCGAAAATAATCATCGGTGTAATTGTTGCCGGCATTGTTATTTTGGCAGGAGTTATATCGCTGATTGTTTACGACAATAGTCTTACCGACATTGACAAAGGCGATGATATTTACTCTGCGATAAAATCGGCTCAGCAAAGCTTCAGTGAAAACGAAGCCTACAAAAAGTTTAACAAGCCGGTAAGTGACGAAGAAGTCAAAACGGCAGAATATTTTGTTATGAAAAACGGCGACTACGCTTCAATTTTTTATCAGCTTAACTCAAATACAAATGTGCTCATACTCAAAAAATCGAATTTTTCAGGCACTAAATATAAGCTTATCGCTTCAAGCTCGACTGAAGATTATATTGAAAAAAGTATTACAACCGACGAAGATAAAAAGATTTTTTCCCTTTTTGTAACTCAAAATAAGCAGAAGTTTGATACGGTTAAAATTGTTGACAAAAACAGTAAAAAGGAATTATTTACCCAAAAAATCAATGCTTACCCATATTACACTTTGTATGTAAACGACAATAAATCAAACATTGAGATTCAGTATGTTAAAAATAATAAGGTGACGGATAATGAAAAATGGTAAAAAACTTTTTGATAAAATATTTTTGACCATAATTATTTTGCTTTGTTGTTGCTTAATTGCTCACATTGCAGTCGTTACGAAAGCCTATTTTGAAATTTTGACAGCCGTGCCACTTTGGATGCAGATTGCACTTGCATTTCTTATTTGGGGTGGAACATTGGTTATAGTGACGGCTATTTATGTGGTTTATAAAAGAAAGTCGAGATAAACCGAATTATTGCATATAAAAAAGAGCGAACTTTGCGTTCGCTCTTTTAATCTTTTATTTCTTTTTGGTGTAGCAGATATGTGAAAAATGAATATCGCCGTCGTAGTAGCTTGCGAGAATTTCACGCTCATAATTTTCCTTTTTGAAATTAGGAAAATATGTGTCGGCGTCGCTGCAATTCGCTTCAATCTCGGTCAAATAAAGCTTATCAGCAAGTGGTAAAAACTGCTTGTAAATATCGCCGCCACCTACGATGAATACGCTTTCACTGTCAGCCTCTTTAAGTGCTTCGTCGATAGAATGAACCACATAAGCGCCGTCTGCTTTGTAATCTTCTCTTGTTGTGATTACGATATTTTTTCTTCTCGGAAGAACCTTAGGAAGTGACTCAAAAGTCTTTCTGCCCATAATTACCGAACTTCCCATAGTTGTTTCCTTAAAGAAAGCCATATCTTCTTTAAAATGCCAAATTAAATCGTTGCCCTTGCCAAGCTCAAGATTTTTGCCGACGGCAGCTATCATATTAATACTCATACTTTTCTCCTGTTACTGTGAAATAGGGAACTTGATTTTGCCCATATGTTGATAGTCGATAAGTTTGACATCCTTCAAATCTCTTGAATTGTCAAATTTGAAGAAATCGTCAATTTCAGGATTGAGCCAAAGCTTAGGCGCCGGTAAATCACCCTGAGTGTCAAACCTTTCAATCTGCTCTTTGATGCCGTCAATCTGGTTTACATAAATGTGAGCGTCCTTGATACTCCAGTCAAGTGTGCCCGGCTTCAAGCCACAAACCTGCGCAAGCATATAAACAAGAGTTGCATATTGAGTGACATTAAACGGTAAACCGAGTGGAACATCGCAGGAACGCTGATGAACCCAGCAGTTAAGCTTGCCCTCGGTTACATCCCATTCACTTGACCAAACACAGCTTGGAAGCACGGCAGTGTCAAGATAATCATTTTGCCAAAGAGTCATTATCATTCGTCTGTCCTCGGGATGATTTTTAATCTTGTCAATAAGATTTTGTGTCATTTGGAATTTATTTACAATGTAGCCGTAGGCTGTGCCGATTGTGTGTGCATATTCCTTGCCGAAAAATTTGTGAACCGGTGTTTTGATAAGCTTGCCGTTTTCGTCGGGAAGCATTTGTGTAGCGTTCCAGTAGCCTTCCTCGTCAATCTCCCATTCGTTCCAAATCTTGACATCTCTTTCCTGAAGCCAACGAACATCGTTTGACTGAGCCTGATATATCCAAAGCATTTCAAGAACTGCCTGACGAATAAACACTTGCTTTGTTGTTAAAATCGGATATTCCTTTGATAAATCAAAATGAAAATGATGTGACGGTACTTTAACCGAGTTGGTGCCTGTTCTGTTAACTACTTCGGTACCCTCATTTATTATTCTTTTACATAACCCAATGTAATCCTTATCAAATTGTGACATAAGTATACCTCGTTTTAAATAAACTAACGGTATTTTAGCACAAAGTATACTTATTTTCAATATAAGAATATATAAAACAGTTGACCTTGATTAAATAGGAATATATAATAAATCTCAAAAGGAAGTGTTATTATGCTTAATAAAAATAATATTTTAAATACTTTTTCACACCTTGTGTCTGTCGACTCACCGTCAAAGGGTGAAAGGCAAATGTGTGATTATATTAAATCAAGGCTTGACGACCTCGGTGTAAAATATGAAGAGGACAATACCGGCGACATTATCGGTGGCAATTGCGGCAATCTTTACGCTTTTGTTGACGGCGACAAAGCGCTTGAGCCTATTCTTTTTTCTTCACATATGGATACGGTTGAACCGTCAAAGGGTAAGAAGGCTGTGTTTGGTGAAAACGGTTTGATTACAAGTGACGGCACTACTGTTTTAGGCTCGGACGATTTGGCAGGCGTTACTGCGATTCTTGAATCGCTTGAAGAAATTATTAAAAATAATGTAAGTCACAGACCGATTGAAATTCTTTTTTCCGTCAGCGAGGAAACACTTTGCGACGGAACTAAGCACCTCGATTTTGGCAAACTTAAGTCAAAGGACGCTTATGTTTTCGACCTTGACGGCGATATAGGTATGGCTGCGTATACTGCGCCTACTATTGTTTCGTTTAAGGCAAGCGTTCACGGCAAGAGTGCTCACGCAGGCTTTGAACCTCAAAAGGGTATTCACGCAGTAAAAGCTGTTGCAAAAGCAGTAAGTGAAATTGAGTGTGGTATTTTTGACGATATGTCGGTAAATATCGGCAGGATTAACGGTGGCGGCGCAACTAATATTGTGCCTGATTTGTGCACCTGCCTTGGTGAAGTAAGGTGCTTTAATCATCAAAAGGCTGTTGATAAGGTTGCCGAAATTAAAGCAGTGTTTAAAAAATATTGTGACGAAATCGGCGCTGCTTTGGATTTTGAAGAGAAGATTTGCGTTAAGGCTTTTACAACTTCAACCGATTGTAACTCGGCAAAAAGGTTTGAAAAAGTTTGTGCAAAGCTCGGCAAAAAGGCAGAATTTGTTTCAACATTCGGTGGAAGCGACAATAACTACTATGCTAACGCAGGTCTTGACGGCTTTGTTGTGTCAACCGGTATGAACAAGTGCCACAGCACCGAAGAGTACACATATGACTACCAGCTTGTAAACGCAACAAAGCTTGCATATGAGCTTATGACGAGTGAGGACTGATATGAAAAATCCACTTCATTATCAACTCAGTGAATACGATTGTGGCCCTACTTCTATGCTCAATGCAGTCAGCTTTCTTTTTGAAAGGGAAGATATACCACCGGATTTGATTAGGAATATTATGCTTTATTGCCTTGACTCTTTCGGCAGTGACGGCTCGAGTGGCAAGAGTGGTACTTCACGAATGGCAATGATGTTCCTTTCAAATTGGCTAAACGGGTACGGCGAAGCAGGCTTGCTCTCTATTGATACAAAATATGTTTCATCAGACAATGTTTATATAGGTCAAAACAGTCTTATTAACGACGCAATTTCAAGAGCCGGTGTGGCAGTAGTCAGGCTTTATTATGAGGTTGAACATTATGTTTTAATCACGAAAATAAAGGACGGTAAAGTTTATCTTTTTGACCCATATTATCACGACGATGAGTTTGACGAAAAGGATATTATTTTGACAAACGAGCACCCTTTTGAATATAACACAATAGTGCCGTTGAAATATTTTAACCGTGAGGACGAGTCGATTTATTCACTTGGCGAAAAAGCAAATAGGGAAGCTGTACTTCTCTTTAATAAAGACACTGTTTTGACAAGTGATGATACAATTGAATACTTTATATAAAGGAAAAGATAAGTGTGTATTAAGATTGTGTTAAATCTATTTACACGCTTATTTTTTATGATATAATCTCATCGGATGTTGATAAAGTGGCTAAACCACGCCGAGCCATAAAGCTTAGTTAGATTTATCGTAGGGCAGGGGCTTGCTCCTGCCGAACTACTTTCTATTAGCTAACATTTAAAAATGGCAAGAACATCGAGTTCTTGCCATTTTTGGCGTTTTTCATTTTTTGCTCAGGGGAGTGAATTGTGCAAAGCACAAGAGACACGAGACTCCAAATTTGGTGACCGTAGGGAGCAACAAATTTGGGAGAAACAGTACAGTGTACTGTTTCGTAGTTAGTGAGTTTAAAGTACAGCACCCTTCCCAAGAAAATGAAATTTATCTCACTTTCTCGACATCTTCTTTTTCTTTTTATTAAATTAAAATGTGAGGTGTCCTTATGGGAAAGGTCAAATCTTTTTTGAACAGCAAAATTGTTAAAAAAGATGTAGGCGAGCCGACATATCTTACCTGGAAGGAAGCGTTGTCTTATGCAATGGGCAGAGGTGCTCAGGGTATGAGCACAAGTATGACAGCTTCCAAATATGTCAATTTCTTTATCACCGATGTGCTTCATATCAAAGCAAGGCACGCAAGTAACATTCGTCTTTACTGTGGTATTTTTGATGCAATCAACGACCCGATTATGGGCGTAATTGTTGACAAAACCCGTTCTCGTTGGGGCAAAATGCGTGGCTATATCAAATTTGCACCGTATCTTGTTTCGCTTTTTATGATTCTTTTCTTTGTCGGTAATGACAATCTTTCTTACGGCGTAAAAATGGCACTTACCGTTTTTGCGTTTGTAGGTCTTGATGTAACATATACTGCGTTTGATGTGCCTATGGGTGCACTTGCATTTTCAATGACGCCGAACGGAACGGAACAAACGAAGCTGTACGGTATCGCTTCTATCGGACGAATGATTCTCGGTGCCATTCCGGCTGCACTTGTTGCTTTTGCTGCGTGGCTTCCGTATTTCAATTCAAACCTTGACAAGGCATATCTTGTTGCAGCGCTTCTTTCGGCAGTGTTTATTATTGTATTCACCCGTTTCACTTTTGCAAATTGCCACGAGAGAATGGAACACAGCGAGGACACACCGTCGCTTAATGAATGTATCCATTTGCTTCTTACCAACCGTCCTCTTTTGATGCTTTTCCTTTGCAACATTTTCTTTGTTATTATCAAAGTATCCGAGCAGTGCTCTTTCTACTTTGCATACGACTCACTTTTCAATGCGAAGTATAACGGACTTCTTGATATAGTTAAGGCTCCGGGTTCGGTGCTTGCAGGTGTACTCGTGCCGATTATTGTTGAAAGACTCGGTGCTAAAAGCGACAGTAAAAAGTTCTATCAGGTTTGCTGTGTTTTAGGTATTACCTTTAACGGTCTTTTTGCTCTTCTTACATATAATGGCATTATGAATAAGCCTGCCGATAAACCTGTTTCAACTCTTACAGGTGTTTTGGTTCTTGCATTTTCAATGCTTGTAACATTTCCTCTTGAGTTTAAAAACCTTATGCAAAAGGAAATGGAAGCAGAAACAGTTGACTATGTTGAGTGGAAATCAGGCAGAAGAGTTGAGGGCACAATGCTTTCGATTATGTCATTTACAGGTAAGCTTGAGGGTACGCTTTCATCATTCATTTGCCTTCAGGTGCTTGCAAGGACAGGCTATGTTGAGCATACAAGCGATGTGTCAACAGTTCAAAATCATTCAACCCTTCTCGGTCTTTTCCTTATGACAACCGTGTTCCCGATTATCGGTTACCTTCTTATGCTTATTCCTATGCATTTTTATAACATTACCGGTGACGGTCACCGTCAAATGATTAAGGAAATTATGGCTCGTCGTGAAAGCGAAAAGAAGGAAAAAGTCGGATAAGATAATAAGAAATTATAACAGCAAGGCTTCTCTTTAAATCAAAGAGGAGCCTTTTCTAATTTGTTAATTTTTGTAAAATCTATTGAATAATATATAATTTTTATTTATAATATTGGCGAAAATAATTGAAAGGACAATATCGTCAATGAAATTTAAAAAGATACTGTCGATAATATTGAGTGTTGTACTTATATTATCTGTTTTCGCAGGACTTGAAATTAACGCATATGCAGCGTCCGGCACATCGGGTGGAGTCAATTGGAATCTTGACACATCAACGGGTGTGTTCACTATTACCAAAAACGGTAACGGTCGTGGCGCCGACTATCAAAAATATCAAACATTCGGCAGAAATAATCAGCCTTGGTATAATAACCGTAATTCGATTAAAACGGTTAATGTTGAAGAGGGCGTAGTTCAAATCGGTTCATATTGGTTTTATAATTGCCCTAATTTGACAACCGTCAATTTTAATTCTTCAACTCTTGATACACTCGGTGAATGTCTTTTCAGGCAGTGCACCTCGCTTGAAAGTATAACTTTACCTGAAAATGCAACATATTACTATAAGGAACTTTTCCTTGACTGTACATCTCTTAAATATGTTTCACTTCCGAGTACAAATAATACCGATTCATACAAGAATAAAATTCCTGACGGTACATTCAACGGCTGTACTTCGCTTGAACAGGTCAGCGTAGGCAGTGGTCATACAGGTATTGACACTAACGCATTTAATAAGTGCTCAAAGCTTAAGAGTATTGTTTGGCAGGGCAGTGAACTTTCTTCAATCGGTACTTCTGCTCTTTCTTCAGTTCCTTCAAGCTGTAAGCTTGTCGGTACTAACGCTTTGGTAAATGCTACGAGCCTTCTCACTTTCCAAAACAATAACGGCTTTTGTGGTTCGTCACTCAACTATAAGTATGACCCACAAAACAAGAAGTTGACTTTTTCCGGCAGTGGTGATATGACTTCTAACCCTTGGAGTGTTTACAGCGCTTTCGTTTCTGAACTTGATTTTACCGGTGTTAACGGCAACTTCACCGTTATGGCTAATGCATTTAGCAATTTGATTAATTCAACATTTTGGGTAAACATTCCGTCAACTTGTACTTCAATCGGCAACAATGCTTTTTACAAAACAAATTTCAACTTCGTAACTGTTGATTCAAAGAATATCACAATCGGTACCGACGCTTTCGGTAACGGTACAGGCTCGTTTGCCCGTTTCTACGGCGTTGCAAATTCAGGCGTTCGTGACTATGTTAAAACAGGGCAGGCAAAGGGTTACGACTGGCACTACTATTGCTTAAACGATAAACACAATTATGTTACCGAAACCGTAGCGCCTACTTGTACCGAAAAAGGCTACGACCTTACATATTGTACCGATTGCGACATTGACACGGCAAAATCTAATTTTACCGACACAACAGGTCATAAGTACGAATACACCGGCTCACAAGGTACAAGCATTCTTTACAAATGCAGTATTTGTGGCAAAACAGACCTTGAAATTGAAGCAACTTCGCTTTTAGCTGATTTTACATCTGCAATTACTAAAGACGACAAAGCGCCTGCTTTTTCTCAGTCTAACTACGATGGCAAGTTCGACCTTAACCGTAACGGTTTTATAAACGCTAAGGACTACAGTATGCTCAATAAAATCGCAAATAATATTGACACGACAAATAAGGAAACAACTATCGATACTTCAACTTCTTATCAAACTATCGAAGGTTTCGGTGCTTCGGCTGCTTGGTGGGCACAGTCAGTCGGTGGCTGGGACAATATCGACGAGATTACCGAGCTTCTTTACAGCAAAGAAAAAGGCGCAGGTCTTAATATTTACCGTTACAACCTCGGCACAGGTTCGCAGGACGATACTCATATAACTTCAACAGACAGAAGAACAGAGGGCTTCCTTCAAAAAGACGGCTCATATGACTGGAGTCAGGATGCTAATGCGCAAAAGGCGCTTGATTCTGCGCAAAAGGCTAACAAGGATTTGAAAGTTACTCTTTTCTCAAACGCTGCTCCTGTTTGGCTTACAGATAACGGCAAGGCTTACTGCTCAAACGGTTCAAATTCCAATCTCAGTGCCGACAAGTATGACGCATTTGCTCAGTTCGTTGTTAAGTGCACAGAGCATTTTATTGATGAGGGCTACAATGTAACAGAGGTTTCACCTATCAATGAGCCTGAATGGGCTTGGGCAGCCGATGAAAACGGTAACACTTCTCAAGAGGGTTCACATTGGGTAGACACTGCTGCAAGAGATTTTTATAACAACGCTATGATTCCTGCTATCAAAAACAGCGACAAGCTCAACGGTAAGGTAGGCGTTGATGTATGGGAATGTGCACAGCTTAACCATTCAACATATTTCAGTGGCTTCCTTAACAATATGTTTTCGTCATCAAATATTTATCCTTACTACGGCAGAAATAACTCAAATATCAGAGATTATGTCGATTCACTCGGTACTCACTCTTATTGGGCTTCAACAAGCGACAGAGAAAGCGTTGCCAAAACTTTGGCAGGCAATGCTATTACAAATAACTATTCGGCTGTTAAAAAAGTTCGTTGCACAGAATATTGCCAAATGACAAACGACGGCAATTCAGGTGTTTACGGTCTTATTCAAAAGGAAGGCACAACTAACGGTCTTGGTATTGAATACGGTCTTGCACTTGCAGATATTATGTATCAGGATTTAACAATCCTTAACGCAGTTGAATGGGATTGGTGGGTTGCTTGTGGACCGGGCGTATATCCTGACGCACTCGTTTATATCAACCACGATAATCACGACGATGTCCAAACCTCAAAAAGACTTTGGGTAATGGGTAACTATGCAAGATTTATCGAGGACGGCGCTAAGCGTGTTTCTGTTTCAACAGGTTCAAACTTCGCTAAGAATCTTGTGACAAATACAACTTATTCTTGGAAGAGTGGTAATACCACTTATACAGATAAGAACAATTATATTGAACAAACTGCTTATCAAAATCCTGACGGAACAGTTGTTGTAGTTTATATCAATAATTCGGATACAAACGAATATACCAAGTTTTCACAGTCGGATTATAAGAGCTTTAAGACTTATGTAACAGATGCAACTCGTGACCTTGAACAGTATCAGTCGGGAAATACAGGTTCGGCAGTGGCAATCCCTGCAAAGAGCGTTACAACAGTTGTTCTTACACCAAATGCAAAGTAAATAAGGCAAAATAAAAATGTGATAGGAGAAATCCTATCACATTTTTTATCTCTCCCTCAGTCGGTAAAACCGACAGCTCCCTCGTCAGAGGGAGCCAAGTTCTTGCTTCCCTCTGACGAGGGAAGTGTCAGCTATGCTGACGATAGGAGAGAAATAAAATGTGGCGTAAGCCGTCAACCTATTTTTCCACTTCCACAACCGTCAACTTATCCCCATCAACCTTAAACTTGACATTCATATCGCAAAACGACAAGCCGTAAATTCGGTTTGGGTCGTTTTGGTATGCGGGTCGTGGGTCTTGTTTTAAAATACCCACAAGTGCCGATTGTTTATTTTCAGGAACTTTTTCAAGCAGTTCTTCGCTTATTTCAACATTAAGTTTGTCGTCTTTATGCTCATCTGCAAAACTGCTTTTTGCTTCAGGATGGCAGTCGGCATAAGTGACATACGGCTTAATGTCAAATATCGGCGTGCCGTTTTTCATATCAACGCCGGCTACGGTAAGTACTGTTCCATTCTCTTTTGTGTGTTCAACATTTAAAAGTCTTACGCACGACAAACCGATATTGTTGGGTCTAAACGGTGAACGGGTGGCAAATACGCCTTTTCGTTTTTCACCACCGAGCCTCGGTGGGCGCACAGTAGGTGAAAACTCATCTCTTTTATTGTCACTAAATTCCCAAAGAATCCATAGGTGTGAAAATTCTTCAATACCCTCAAAAGCCTCTTTAACATTGTACGGCTTGTCAAAAATAATTGTGCCGACAAGGTCATCAACAAGTCCACTTTGCCGTGGTATTCCGAATTTTTCGTTAAGGTCTGTGTAAATTTTTCCTATAGGTTTCATAGATACCTCAAACTTTGATTTTTGAAAGGACTTCGCCGACTTTGTCGTGAATTACAAGGTCGGCATTCTTGTCCATAGGTGTTTCGTCACGGTTTATGAGCACTAAATATTTACCTCTGAAATACCTGACAAAGCTTGCAGCAGGATATACCGTCAAGCTTGTGCCGGCAATAATCAGGCAGTCGGCGTTGCTTATTGCGTCAAGTGCACCGTTTACCGTTTCGTTGTCAAGACCTTCCTCGTAAAGCACAACATCAGGCTTAACAAGGGCGCCACAATTGTCGCAATACGGAATCGGTGTGTTGTTTTCAATATAATCAATATCGAAAAACTTTCCACACCTTGTGCAATAATTTCTAAGCGTTGAGCCGTGAAGCTCAAACACATTTTTGCTTCCTGCTATTTGATGAAGTCCGTCAATATTTTGAGTAACAACAGCTTTTAATTTACCTGCCTTTTCAAGTTCGGCAAGTTTGAGATGCGCTGCGTTCGGCTTGGCATTTTTGCATATCAACTTGTCACGGTAAAATTTATAAAATTCATCCGTATTTTTAACAAAAAATGTGTGCGAAAGTATTTCTTCGGGTGGGTAGTCATATTTTTGGTTATAAAGACCGTCAACGCTTCTGAAATCGGGTATTCCACTTTCGGTTGATACACCGGCACCACCGAAAAATACAATGCTGTTACACTCGTCAATTATTTGTTGCAAAGTCATATTATCACCTTAATCTGCAATGTCTGCAAGTTCAAATCTGATTACTTTTTTCAAATCGTTAATTGAAGTTTCAACCTGATAACCGATTTTGCCGCCACTGAACATAATTGTGTCAAAATCGGAAGCCGTTTCGTGAATGGTTGTTTTGAAAAATTTTTTCATACCGATAGGTGAGCAACCACCGTGAATGTAGCCGGTAAGTGGCAAAAGCTCCTTGCTTTTAATCATTTCAATCTTCTTTTCACCGACTGCTTTCGCAGCTTTTTTCAAGTTGAGTTCTTTGTTAACAGGAACGAGAAAAACATAGTGATTTCCTGTTTTGCCGACTGTTACAAGCGTTTTGAACACTTTGTCTGCATTTTCACCGAGTACATCTGCAACTTCCATTCCACCTACAGCGTCGGTGTTTAAATATGTGTGCTCTTTATATTTAATCTTCTTTTGGTCAAGAATCCTCATAACATTTGTTTTATCGTCCATAATAGCGCCTCGATTGTATATTTTATATTTTGATTTTATCATAGGTTATATTTGTTTTCAAGATTTGCGTTGTTTTAATTTGGGGAATATAGTATAATATAACCTGTTGAGCCTCCCTTGAAAAGGGAGGGGGACCACGCAAGTGGTGGAGGGATTATTTTTATGTAAATCCCTCGGTCAGCATAGCTGACAGCTCCCTTTACAAGGGAGCCATAATAGGTTGAATATCCACGGTGATAAAATGAAAAACGAATTACCTTATTTTTATATCGACAAAAGCTACGGCTTTAATCAAGACGAATTTGAAAATTTGATTATGCGTGGTGGTGGCTGTGCGTGTGTTACAGCTTGCGATTGCCTTGTTTATTTCAAAAAATATTTCGGCTTAAATTCACTTTTTGACGGTGACACAAACAGTGTTTTGAGAAAAGATTATATTGCACTGACTCAAAAAATGCGACCTTTTTTGTATCCTCGTTTTACCGGTATTGACAAGCTCGATATTTATATCGACGGCTTCAACGGTTACTTGAAATCGGTCGGTGAAAACGGCTTGAAGCTGTCCGGTTTCGACGGTGAAAAGGATTTTGAAAGCGCAAAGGCGTTTGTTAAAAGTCAAATTGACTCGGGTTATCCGATACCTTATTTACTTTTAAAGCACAAAAATAAAATGCTCAAGGACTACCTTTGGCACTGGTTTATTCTTGGTGGATATGAAGAATTTGAAGATACTTTTATGGTTAAAATAATCAGTTACGGCGAGTGGATGTGGTTTGATTTTTCCGACCTTTGGCAAAATGCCTACGGCAGAAAAGGCGGAATGATTAAGTTTGAGAGGGAGAAGTGAAATGTACGCACCTAATGAAGAACGATACGACAAAATGAATTTTAATAAATGTGGCGAAAGTGGACTTTATCTTCCGAAAATTTCGCTTGGCTTGTGGCAAAACTTCGGCGACAATGCCGATTACGACGAGATGAAGGATATTGTTTTAACTGCGTTTGATATGGGTATTACTCATTTTGATTTAGCAAATAATTACGGTCCGAAGCCGGGCAGTGCCGAGGTGAATTTCGGTAAAATAGTTCGTGAAAACCTTATGCCGTACCGTGACGAACTTATCATCAGCACCAAGGCAGGCTACAGAATGTGGGACGGCCCTTACGGTATCGGTGGCAGCAGGAAGTATCTTACTTCGTCGCTTGACCAAAGCCTTAAAAGGCTCGGTCTTGATTATGTCGATATTTTTTATCACCACTGTATGTCGCCCGAAACTCCACTTAAAGAAACGGCTCTTGCACTTTCCGACATTACCCGTCAGGGCAAGGCACTTTATGTAGGAATGAGCAATTACAACGGCAAAAAGATGCACAAAATGCACCACAGATGTGATGATTTCAATGTGCCTTTTATCATTAATCAAAACAGATATTCAATCCTTGACAGAACAGTTGAAAAAAATGATTTGAGAAAAGAAGCTAAGTCGAAAAAGAAGGGTCTTATTGCTTTTTCGCCACTTGCACAGGGTCAGCTTACTGACAAATGCGCAAACGGTATTCCTGAAAATTCAAGGCTTTATGATAATAAAATTTTGTGGGAAAAGGTTGGCTACAACGAAGCAAGGCAATCGCAAATTACTCAGCTTTATAACATTGCCAAAAAGCGTGAGCAAACACTTTCACAGCTTGCAATTCAGTGGCTTTTGGAATACGGCGAGGTCACCTCGGTACTTATCGGTGTTCACTCAAAGGCACAGCTTGTTGAAAATTTGAAAGCGCTTGAGTGCGAACCACTTACAAAATCGGAAATTTTGCAGATAAATGCGATAGCAGGCAAGTGATTTTGCTTGACAGTATTAATAATATAATATATAATATAGTGATTAAAATTCTGAAAAGGAGACATTTTTATGGCAGCAAAAACTTTTAAGATGACATCGGCAGGTAAGGCTGAACTTGAAAAGGAACTTGATTACCTCAAAACCGAAGGCAGAATTGATATAGCAGAAAAACTTAAGGTTGCCCGTTCATACGGTGACCTTTCAGAAAATAGTGAGTACGACGAAGCAAAAAGTGAGCAGGCTAAAATTGAGGCTCGTATCAGCGAACTTGAATATCAGCTTGAAAACGCAGAAATCGTTGACAGCATTGACAAGGACGCTGTAAGTATGGGTTCGGTTGTTACTGTTAAAAGACTCAGTGACGGCGTTGAAGCTAAGTATGAAATTGTAGGCTTTGCTCAGTCAAATCCTGCAGAAGGTAAAATTTCTGACGAAAGCCCTGTAGGTATGGCACTTATGGGCGCAAAAGAGGGCGAAACAGTAGTAGTTGAAGCTCCTATCGGCAATCTTGAATATGAGATTGTATCAATCAACTAATTAATTGAAACAGAGGTACAAATATGGCAGGAAAGTTTGAAATCACCAAGGCAGGCGACGGCACTTTCTCATTTGAATTGTTTATTGATGACAAGGCTGTCGGCAATAGCCCTGTATTTGACAAGGAGGACGCTTGCAAGAGAGGTGTTAAGGCTGTTAAGAAGAACAGCAAAATGAAGGTTCAAAACACACTTGCAAACGACGAGGAAAAGACAAATCCTAAATATCTTGTTGAAGCAGACGGTGACAAGGTTAAATATACATTATTCATTCAAACAGGCGCAGTTGCTCTTGAGGGCAGTGGCGACAGTGTTGAGGAAGTTCTTGATATTATTGAAAAAATCGGCAACAATGCCAACGCTGCTCCTATGGCAATGGCAGAGGTTGTTTTGAGTGAAAACGAGCAAAAGCAGATTAGAGTGGACAAGCTTAAGGCTCTTCAAAACGCAGGTAAGGACCCATTTGAAATTACTCTTGCAACTCAGACTCATCACTCGGACGAAATCAAAGCAAACTTTGACGAGCTTGAAGACAAGGATGTTACTATCGCCGGCAGAATTATGACCTGGCGTGATATGGGTAAGGCTAACTTTATCGATATTCAGGACAGAAACGGCAGGATTCAGGCTTATGTAAGAATGAACGATGTAGGCGAAGATGTGTTCAAGGAGTTCAAAACTTGGGACCTCGGCGATATTGTTGAAATTACAGGCTTTGTTTTCAAAACAAGAACAGGTGAAATTTCAGTTCACGCTAAGGAAATCAGACTTCTTTCAAAGTCACTTCTTCCACTCCCTGAAAAATTCCACGGTCTTACAGATACCGACACTCGTTACAGAAAGCGTTACCTTGATATGATTATGAACCCTGATGTTAAGGACACTTTCATCAAGCGTTCAAAGATTATCACTTCAATTCGTAACTATCTTGACAGCCACGGTTTTATTGAGGTTGAAACTCCTATCCTCAACACAATTCCGGGTGGCGCTGCTGCAAGACCTTTCATCACTCACCATAACACACTTGATATGGATATGTATCTTCGTATCGCAACCGAACTTTACTTAAAGCGTCTTATCGTCGGTGGTATGGAAAGAGTATATGAAATCGGCAGAAACTTCAGAAACGAAGGTATGGATGTTCGTCATAACCCTGAATTTACTTGTATCGAGCTTTACCAAGCATTTACGGATTATCACGGTATGATGGATATTGCCGAAAATCTTATCCGTAACGCAGCTAACGAGGTTTGCGACAGCCTTCATATTGTATTTAACGGCACTCAAATCGACCTTGAAGCTCCGTTTGCAAGAATGACAATGGTTGAAGCTGTTAAGAAGTACAGTGGTATCGACTTCGGCGAGTTTATGAGCGATAACGAAAAGGCTATTGCAATCGCAAAAGAAAAGGGCATTGAGATTGAAAACGGTAATGCTACTTGGGGCGATATTCTTAACTCATTCTTTGAAGAATTTGTTGAGGAAAACCTTACTCAGCCAACATTTATTATGGATTACCCGGTTGAAATCAGTCCTCTTACTAAGAGAAAGCCTGATTGCCCTGTTCTTACAGAACGCTTTGAGCTTTTCATTATGGGTGGCGAATACGGCAATGCTTATTCAGAGCTTAACGACCCTATCGACCAGATGTCAAGATTCGAGGCACAGATGAAGCTTCGTGAGGCAGGCGACGACGAGGCTAATATGATTGACCACGACTTCGTTACTGCGCTTGAATACGGTATGCCACCGACAGGTGGTCTCGGTATCGGTATCGACCGTCTTGTAATGCTTCTTACAGATAGTTACTCTATCCGTGATGTATTACTCTTCCCGACAATGAAACCGATTAACGAATAATTTTATATTTATAGTCAATGGGCAATTCCAATCGGAGTTGCCCATTTTTAAAACAAACAGAAATACAAATCGGAATTTTGTGAGGTACGGTTATGAAGATAGAAAAGTTACTTTTGATTCCTTTCGTCAGCATTGTATTTTTTCTGTCAGGGTGTGGACAAGTAATTGGAAACAGTATTGATACGACAGCAGGAGACATTTCCTCTGGAAAACTCCGAAAAGAGGTATTTGCACTTGTTTCCAGTGCGGAAAATTCATCCACGGACTATGC
>JBNMGQ010000041.1:0-16057 GCA_050872345.1 Eubacterium sp.
AAATTATAGTTTAGCATAGTAAGTTAAGGCTCCCTTGCAAAGGGAGCTGTCGGTTTACCGACTGAGGGATTGGAAAGGCGAACTGCGTTCGCCCGTTAATCCCTCCGTCACACTTCGTGTGCCACCTCCCTTTTCAAAGGAGGCTTAATTCGGTTTGTTATTATAAATTATAATTTGCTTTTTACTTTACAAAATGTTAAAATAGCAACATTACCGACAAAAAGAAAGAAGTGAATTTATGTTAAAGAAACGAGGAGCAGGCGTACTTCTTCACATAAGCTCAATACCGAGTGACTACGGTGTGGGCGTATTTGACGAAAATGTTATTCATTTTATTGACAAAATAGCCGATATGGGTTTTACATACTGGCAGGTTTTACCGTTTAATCCACTTGACGGTGCCAACTCACCTTACTGTTCACCGTCTGCCTTTGCAGGAAATTACCTTTTTATCGACCCTAAGGGTCTTTGTGAAATGGGACTTGTAAGCGAAGAGGACTGCAAAACAAACATTTACACCGGCTCACCTTACACTGCCGATTACGAATTTGCAGGAGAAAAAAGGCTTGCGCTTTTAAAGAAAGCATTTTTAAACATTGACGACAAAATCGCAAAAGAGATAAAAGAATTTGAACTTGAAAATTCTTGGCTTACCGATTACAGCGTATTTATGGCAGTTAAAGAGGCAGAAAATATGAAGCCTTGGTGGGAGTGGAGCAGTGAAAGAGCACACTATTTTGAGTGTATCAAGGACATTTATTCGTACGAAGAAAGCGCTGCTTTTTGGAAATTCGTTCAATATATTTTCTACAAGCAATGGGGCAAAATCAAATCTTACGCAAACGAAAAAGGCATTGCAGTTATAGGCGATATGCCGATTTATGTGGCAATGGACAGCGTTGATGTATGGTCAAATTTGCCTATGTTTTTAATAGACGAAAAAACGCTTAAGGTTGAAAAAGTGGCAGGTGTACCACCCGATTATTTCAGCGAGGACGGTCAGCTTTGGGGCAATCCGATTTACGACTGGAGCGCTATGGAAAAGGACAATTATTCGTGGTGGATTTCAAGAATCGGTCACTCTTTAAAGCTTTATGACACAGTCAGAATCGACCATTTCAGAGCGTTTGCTTCTTACTGGGAAGTACCTGCCGACTCAAAGACGGCGAAGGTCGGAAAATGGGTTGACGGTCCCAAAATGAAGTTATTTGACAAGGTGTTTGAAGCATTTCCAAATGCGCCGATTATCGCCGAGGATTTGGGTGTATTCGGCGAAGATGTAGTTAAACTTCTTGAGGACACAGGTTTTCCGGGTATGAAGGTTGTACAATTCGGTTTTGACCCTAATTCCGACTCGTCGCATATGCCTCACAACGCAGTGCCTAACTCCATAAACTATGTAGGCACTCACGACAACAACACGATTCTCGGTTGGCTTTGGGAAGCAAGCGAGGACGAGAGAAGATTTGCGCTTGAATACTGTGGTTTTTACGGCGACAATTGGGGCGAAGGAGGATACTACAGTCCGTCGTGCAGAAAGATTATTGAAACGGTGTGGAGAAGCTCGTCAAATGTTGCGATAATAGCACTTCAGGATATGTGTGGCTTCGGCTCCGACGCAAGGATGAATATGCCGGGCGTACCGGATAAAAACTGGCGTTTCAGAACGACAAACGACACAATCAACCAAATTGATACAGATTATTTCAAAAAGATAAACTCACTTTATCGAAGAATGTATCCGGTGTTTGATGAAGAATAATAATAAAAAGCTTCCTTATAAAAAGGGAGCTTTTTATTTTTTCTCTCCTATCGTCAGCATAGCTGACACTTCCCTCGTCAGAGGGAAGCAAGAACTTGGCTCCCTCTGACGAGGGTGATTCCCCACAGTGTGGGGAAATGTCACGCAGTGACAAAAGGGACGGCTCCCGTAGGAGCTGTCACACAGTGACTGAGGGAGAGATAATTTCTTTTATTCTCCTGCACTCTCAGAGTCATCCTTCTTTTGGCAAGGAGAACAGCCGTTGTTATCATTTGGGAAAAACTGCTCAACAGGGAAATCGATACCCTGGAATGTTTCGCAAGGGTTAGAGGTGTTGCAGTTACATTCTCTGTCAGGGATACAATAGTCATATGCAGGAATAAGAATTTGTGCATCTCTTTCCATTTGGACTATTGAGAAAAGACCGAGGGTTACGAGAATAGCCTTTGAAGCGCCACAGCTCGGAACGGTATCCTCCATTGAATTAAGAATCGACTGAGGAAAAGACGAGCAAACTGCGATATTACAGTCACAGCTGTCGCAAATATCGGTTGAAAGCACAACAGGGTCAACTGCCTGAACCTTAGCGACAGGATTTGTGTACTGAGGCGCAACAGGGCAATCGGTTGCTTCGCTGACAGGGTTTGAAACAAAGACTTTTACATCACCGTTTGAGCCGAACAAAATGCACTTTTTGTTGAACCTTGCAAAGCCGACTGCAACCTGAGGAGTAGTGCACGGTGCTGAATAAGTATCAAAGCAAAGCTTGAAGTAAAATGTTATGTCAACACTGTAAAAACCACGGTTAAAAGGTACTTCTTCAACATCAATGCTGACCTCTTCGATTTGGCAATCTCTCGTTTTTATCGTAACTGCTTCGTCGATAAGCCTTTGACTTCTTGAAAAGAATGTAACTCTTAAATCTTCAAGGCAATCCTTGCTGACGCAACTGTCAAAAATTCGCTTTGTGTCAATGCAAACAGCCTCATTTATGCGTCTTTCACCTGTATTCAAAATATTATCAGGCATAAAAAAACTCCTTTATAAAATATTGAAGATAACTTCAGTAATATTCTATGAAGGAGTTGATTATTTGTTACCGATTAAATTTTAAAAAGTTGCGTCAACATAGTCTGTACCTACAATTACAGAAGATTTAACAGTTTTATAAGCATAAATTCTGTAATAATTTTTAGAAGTTGCAGGCGCAGATTTATCCTCAAAATTGAGTGAAGACGAAGTAAGCGTAGCAATAGGCTTAAGAGAGCCACCGTTTACGGCTCTGTAAACCTTGTAACCGTCATTACCCTTGACATCCGAAAGTCTGATAACCGGTTTACCTCTGTCGTCAAATGTTGTTGACTTAACAGTTGCACTGCCGATATTTTGATTATATTTTTCAGAAACTATACAAAGTGTACTTTTACCTGTTTTTGAGTCCAGGCTTATGCTGTTATCATTTGTGATTGTGGCAAAAGAGCCGTTTGCAATTCTGATACCGTATTCCTTAACACCTTTAATAATATTAGATGAAATATCGGTATTTTTACTGTAAGCAAAGCCGTTGTCGTAAAGCGAAACAGCGTTATTAAACTTACCTTCAATAACATTTGAGGAAATGTCATTTTTCTCACTTGAGCAAATATTTATACCGTTAACACCTGACTCTGCTGAAGCTTTGTTATAAAGGTAATTACCGGTAACTTCACTTTGGTTTACACCGGTTATTGATATACCCCTTGCAGTGTTTGAAGTGCAGTTTATATTATTATTTGTTATTGTTAAATTATCAATAGTATAATCACCGTTTTTAACGCCGTACTTTTTAGCAGTTGCGCTGTCCATTTTTGCACCGTAAACATAAACGGCATAACTGTCAACCTTGCTGTTTTTATCGCTGACATTGATAGTATTGCCACTGATAACGGTGTTTGCATTTGAATTTAAAGCGTCAAATGCGCCACTGTTTGGATTGTAAAATCTTTTAGTACCGACCGAAGTAACATTAGGTGAATATTCAAATACTATACCTTCGTTACAGTCGATAAAAGTATTATTTGAAATATTACTGTTTTTATAATTAAAACAGCTTATTGCTCTTTCCTTAACATTGTTAAACTTATTGTTTGTAATAGTGATATTGTCAAAATATTTGCCGACAACACCCGAACGGGTACCGATACCTGAAACTATATCGGTAAAAGTACAGCCGGTAATAGTGATATTCTTGTTAGGAGTATCGTCAAAATTGCCGTAGCCTGTAAAATGAGTATTGTCGTGAAGAATATCAAGTTGAATCGACTCGCAGGAATTGGTTGATGTTGCACTTTTTCTGTCGGAAGTGAAAATACAGTTTGTAATATTCATATTGTCGATAGCAGCAGCTTCGATATGGTGAGCATCCGAAGTATTGCAAACATTCGCATTTTTGATATTAAGATTTGTGCAGTGACCGAAACGCATAGCGCACGAATCGTTAAAGTTCATATTCCAAGTGCCACCGTCAATAGTTATGTTTTTATAACCGTCGTAGCCGTTGTTAATTTCACCTGCACCTGCTTTAATAAGGTTTTCGCCCTTACCGGCAGTTTGGATAAGAACTGTGTCGTCATTAAGGTGAAGCTCGGTATTACTGTAAATAAACAGAGTTTTATTAAGTTGATATATACCTGACGGCAAATTAATCTTGTACGGATGCTCGACAGTTGCATTGTCCTTAGCTTCACTGAGCGCAGACTGAATTGCCGTGCTTACCTTGTCGGGCGTGCCCGAAAGTTCTTCGGCTGTAATATTTATTTGCTTGTATTCTTTTTCATCTGCAAACGCAGTCGGCGTCGATAAAGAAAATACTAAAATTATTACCGACAGTAAAGAAATTATCTTTTTCAATTTTTTGCCTTTCTGATTATTAATGAATATTGTACAAATTCTCTCCCTCAGTCGGTAAACCGACAGCTCCTAAGGGAGCCGTCCCTTTTGCCACTTGCGTGACATTTCCCCACACTGTGGGGAATCACCCTCGTCAGAGGGAGCCAAGTCCTTGCTTCCCTCTGACGAGGGAAGTGTCAGCTATGCTGACGATAGGAGAGAAAAAACTCCTACGATTGTCTTATTAGTTTATTCACCGAAACACTGCTGATTTTAGGCGCAAAAGAAGTTTGGCTGTCAAACCTTGTTTTGCCACTGTTTGAAAGGGTAATTTCATTTTCACCCTGTTTCAAATAAACATAAGCAGTCACCGTTTTGAAAGTGTCAAAACTGTAAGTATTCCTGCACCAAACATCTTGCTTTTTACCGTTCACATCAAGCGTTGCATACTGCTCGATAAGGTCAACATTATATGCGTGGTGACCACCCTCGGCATTGTTTGAATAAGTGAAAGTAAGCGCATAAATGCCTGATTTTTGAGCCTTAACGCTTGCCTTTGCCTTGCCCGATTTTGACGAAATCGAGTCAAGATATTTAACATTCATATTCTTATTAACGCCAAGCTTTGCACCGTTTGAAAGCGCAAAATCACTTGCATTTACGGTGATATTTTTAATATCTTTTTCACATTTCGAAACGGACAAAGAGGTAATATTTTTATCCTTAACATCGATAAAATTAAGACCTCTCATAAAATATATTATACTGCCATTGTCAAGTGTAAATTCGTAATCGT
Organism: Eubacterium sp.; assembly: GCA_050872345.1. Lineage (GTDB taxonomy): Bacteria > Bacillota > Clostridia > Oscillospirales > Acutalibacteraceae > Eubacterium_R. The sequence continues at coordinate 5,427 of JBNMGQ010000041.1, forward strand.
TTACAAAAGCCTGCGCTTTTTCGCTTGACTTCACATTATAATATCCGTCATTTTTAACAACAACCAAGAAAGAATTTGTGCTGTCGTCTGTCCTTTTATTGTCATTCAATACAGAAATTTCATCACCTGCGCCGTTATATGTAACGAGAAGTGAATCAAGCACAACAGTGCCCTTTTTATGCGCCACAATAAGCTTATGCTCGCCTGCTTTAAGCTTAAGAGTTTTAGTATAACAATCTGTATATTCGCTTTTAATTGTATTCGGTACGGTCATATCGCTTTTATCGTCGTCAACTTGCAATACGGCAGTAGAATATGTACGGTCATTTGGATTTTGCCTGCCGTCTTTGTCATACTCGCCGTCGTTGCCGTTGCCGTAAATAAGATTTAAGTCGTATGTACCGTCCTTAGGAATCGAAAATTCAAGGCTTGCACCGTCGCCGTCATTTTCAATTCCACCGACCATACCTTCATCTTCACCGGTTGTTGCATACGCACTGTCATAAGTATACGCCTTGCCCAAAAGGTCGCCGTTTTCAAACTCGTAGCGCTTGATATAGCGGTCATTTTCATACTCTTTAACCTTGTTTTTGCTCTTTTCAATTGTAATCTTATAAACATTTGCTTCGTCAAGGTTATTCATATCGATAATAAGCTTGTTTTTATCAAGAGTTTGAGAATATGACTTAAGCTCAACGCTTGAAGTTACAACACCCGATATACCCTTGTACAAGACTTCTTCAATCTTGATATTTACATTCTTATTATAAAACGAAGTTTTGTCGATATTTTTAAGTTTAACGCTGGCAGAACCGTCCCTGCCACCACAAATTATTTCTATCTTATTATCATTATCGTCAACGCTTGCAATGCCCATAAAACCTTTTGACGCAAGCTTTGCCTTACCCTGAAGGAACTTGCCCATATTGGACTTGAAAAGGTCCTGATAGCTTGACTCCAAGGTTTGACCCTGCATTTGGGTATACCAACGGTACAGCCACCAATTTGAATTAGGGCTGTTATCGTCTGCCGACACATCGCAAAGATTATTTGCAAGGCGCCAGTATGCGTTGTCGCCGTAAACCTTACTGTTTTCAATCTGAGTAACGAACTGAAGCATTTTACCAGGCTTGCCGTTGTCCTGCATTTCGCCGTATTCGCTTACGATTATCGGCATTTCGTCAATACCGAGTTCCTCTTCAAGCTGCCTGAAATTTTTTGTATGCTCGCTAAACTGATAGATAGAATTTCCACCGAGTTCGTGATAAATGCACACATCCGGCACGCAATCATTCTCACTGCAATATGTGAAAAACTCTTTTATTTCACTCTCATCATAGTCGCAAAAACCGGGTCCACCGATAAGCGCACCCTCGTCAATCGATTTGACAAGGTCATAAGTTTTCTTCCACGCTTCAAAAAAATTCTTTGCACCCTGCTTTGTGTAACTGCCGTAAACACCGTATTTGCTGTCGCTTGAGTTCTTAGTTTCGCCAAACCAAACACCGTTGTCACATTCGTTATAAATGCAATAAACAATCTTGTCGCTGTAGTTTGTGTCCTTAAGATGCTCCACTGCCTTTTTTACTTTAGGCAAATAATCATTTTCAACAAAATCCTTACAGTCGTACTTATTTTCGCTTCTGAGCTTTTCAATATTTTCCTGCTCATAGTACCAGGTTGAATAAGCGTCCTGAAGGTAAATTACATCATATTTAGTATTTTTAAGCTGAGTATATATATGGTCCATATCACCGATAGGGTGCTGAAGACCGTTTGGCACTTTTTGGCAAACAGTTGAAATGTCAACGCTTTGCGTCATATTTTTTGACGGTACGCCAAGCTCGGCAACGCCGTAAAGATAACCCGAAGCGCCGTTTGTAACCTCGCCCGTTTTACTGCTCATATCAACGCTCAAACTCGGCGTATAAACAAGCGCAAAGCCACCGATACAAGCACCCACAATAATCACAAGGCAAACTATTACACCTAAAAGTGCACTCAAAAACTTTTTCATAATCAATCCTTAATAAAGCAAAGGTTTAATGATTTCGGCTCGATTTTAAAGTTAACTTCGCTGTAGTCAAAGTTTTCACCGTCGCAGTTGCCGAGAAGCGCATCACCGTCTGTTGACCAAATTCTGCCTGCTACAACCTTACCGAAGGTGAAATATTTTTCAAGCTTATCAACCTTACCTGCGCTGTACTTTGGAATTAAAGGAACAGCCTTCGGCAAATTGATAGGATGGCAAAGTGCAAAATCAAGAAGTCCGTCGTCAAGAACAGAATTAGGAGCAGGACAGAAGCCACCACCGTAGTAGCTTGCGTTACAAATTGCAAAAAGAGTATAGTCGCAAGGAGCAATAATCTTTCTGTAATGCTGACCGTCCTCGTCAACGCAGTCAAGGTCCATATTGATATGATAAGTCATTGACTGGCATAAAACAGGGAAAACGGCGATATTATAAGCCTGATGACCGAGCGCAGGAACTTTACCTGCAATCTGCCTGCCGAGTGTTTCAACCTTAGTGTCAAGACCGTAGCTCATAACATTAATACACTTTTCGCCGTTATAGTCGATAAGGTCGATCGGCTTAACATCGTACTTGATTTTACCACTGTAAAAGCCGAATGCTTTAATAACATTTTCAACATTAATTTTCTTTGTGCCGTAAACTTTTTTTGCAAAGTCGTTACCTGTTCCGAGAGGTAAAAGAAGCATAGGAGTATCTGTACCTGCAAGACCGTTTGCAATCTCGTGAACAGTACCGTCGCCACCACAGGAAACGATGACGCAGTCTTTGCCGTATTTGTCGGCATATCTTTTAGCGATAAGCTGAGCGTCACCCTGAGCGTGAGTAGGTTCAACAATCATCTCGTCATTAATAAGACGAAATGTTGATTTGATTCTTGCAAAAATTTTTGCCTTGTCGTCGTTGCCTGCTATAGGATTAATAATAAATATGTATTTCATTTTATTTTCCTCTTCATCAGTGAGTTAAAATCAGTCGATTACTTTTGTGCCACCACATGGTCTGATAATGAGTATATGGCAAGAACCTTCGCCAAACACTCTGTCAATTGTGTTTTTATATTCATCAAGCATATCGTTTGGTACAAATGCCTGAATAGTGCCTGCAAATCCACCACCGTGAACTCTCCAGGCGCCTTTGCCCTTAAGCATTTTTTCGCTTATGCAAAGTGCAAGTGAAAGCTTTTGCTCAGTAGGAGTTTTAGGCGAGTAAACATTTTGGTTATAAAGAAATGACGACATACCCGAATCGATAATAGCCTCTTTAAAACCGTCAAAGTCGTTATTTTCAAGGCTTGAAACTGCCTTATCGACTCTGTCGTTTTCGCTAAAGAAATGGAAAGCACGAAGAAGTGCACGGTCGTTAACCTTTTCCTGAAGCTGTGGCAAAGCGTTGAAGAAGTCGTCGTATTCAACTTCCCTGAGCACATTCTTGCCGAGTGCTTTTGCTACATCTTCCATCTCGCTTCTTACTGCTGCATAGTCGTCAGTAAGGTCGCTGTGGTTACCGTGAGTATCAACAATGCAAAGGCTGTAGCCACTCTTTGCAAAGTCGTAGTCAACCTTTTTGATAATCGGATTTTTAGTATCCTTAAAGTCGATTGTTACAAATGTGCCGACAGATGAAGCCATTTGGTCAAGAAGACCCGAAGGCTTGCCGAAATAAACATTTTCGCTGTACTGAGAAACCTTGGCAATTGTTACAGGGTCAACCTTGCCGTCGTTATAAAGATGGTTTACAACTGTTGCAATCAAAACTTCAAAAGCAGCAGATGAAGAAAGACCCGAGCCACCCATAACATCACTTGTTGTGCAAGCGTCAAAGCCACCGATATTGTAGCCGTTTTCCTTAAGACCTGCCACAACGCCCTTAATCATAGAAGCCGATTTACCGAAATCGTCCTCGTTAGGAGTAAGCGCAGAAATATCAACCTCGTTAAGCTTATGACCTTCGCTTTTTTCGTTAACAGTCATATCGTCACGCTTAGCAGCAATTGCGATAGCGTCAAGATTGATTGAAGCAGCAAGAACCTTGCCGTTATTATGGTCTGTGTGGTTACCGCAAACTTCGGTTCTGCCCGGTGCACTGAGTACAAAAATATCCCTGTCATTTCCGAAAAGGTTAATAAACTCCTTTGCAGTTCTTATATATCTCGGCTTTTGAGCATTAACAGCTTCGTCGGTTACATAAACCTTTTTAAGGCTTTCGTCAAGCTCACCGTTTTCAATCTTTTCAATAAATTGCTGTGGTTTCATTTGTATTCTCCTTTATAAAACAATTTTGTATTTCTCTTTTTCACTGTAAATCAAAAGCGTTTGATTCATTTGCTTTGATTTAATTCCGTAAAAAATATTAAACATTATTATTGAAATAGCCGTAAAGGCAACAATAATTATTAACAAAACTAAAAACTGAACTGAAAATGGGTTATAAATTGCAGAACCGATTTTAGTATAAATATATAATCTCGGACCGAAGCCCAAAAGACTCAAAAGCGAATAATAAACAAAATCATACCTCATTGAGCCGTAATATTTTGAAATCATACCGAGTGGAATGACCGGCAAAAGCCTTGACACGCAAAGAACATACGGATTACCGTTACCCTTAAACTGAACCCACTCCCTAATGAATTTCATCTTTTTCATATTAAGAATCATACCGGTCCAGCCACCACCGATAAGCTTACCCTCAAGATATTTAACTATAAAGAAAAATTCCGTAAAAATAAGATTAATCGCTATAGCTTCACCGAGTGGAAATACCATACCGGATATTACGCACAAAAATCCCATAGGTATCGGCAATTGACATTTGGCAATATAAAGCGCAAAAATGCAAATTATTATTTCAACATCACTGTCAAGTTTGGCAACCGAGTCGTCAATCTGCTTAAGATAGTTAATCAAAGTGTCAAACCTTACCTCAAGCCTTGCGTGATTATAAAGCACAACACCCAAAAAGATAAGAATCGCAGCAGTGACAATAACCGTTACGGCAGATATTAAATTTGTTTGATGCCTTTTTTGCTGTTTCAAAAGTTCATCTCCGTGTAATATTTTCCAAATTGCCTTCCCCTCAAGGGGAAGCCTAATATAGGTTCATTAATAAATATTATTTTGATTCAACGAAATTGCCTAAAAATTCAAAATCAGGAAGTTCATCCGAAAGCGCACAGATAAGGTCAAGTGTTTCCTCGTCCTTAACGCTTCCGAGCACATCAACATAGAAATAATAGCTGAAATCACTGTCCTCTATCGGTCTTGACTCAAGCTTTGTAAGGTTAAGACCTGCCATAGAAAATCTGCCGAGCACACGGTAAAGCGAACCTGTTTTGTGAGCAAGTGAAAAGATAAGCGAAATCTTTTGAGCGTTGCTCGGTATAGCAAGTTCCTTGGAAATTACAATAAATCTTGTTGTGTTTTTATTATTGTTTTGAATACCCTTTTTAATTATTTTAAGTCCGTATTTCTTCGCTGCAAGTTCGGAGCAAATAACGGCAATATTATTTTTCGGCGACTCGCTTACAAATTTTGCAGCAGCAGCCGTGTTTGAATATGTAATACCGGTAAAATCAAAATTACGAATAAAATTGTCACACTGCGACAACGCCTGAGGATGGCTGTAAACATCGGTAATATCCTCGTATTTTGTATCAGGCTTTGCGCAAAGGCAATGCTCAATTTTCAAATCATATGCACCGACTACATAAAACCTGTACTTCATAATAAGGTCGTACGATTCGTGAACAGAACCAGCTGTCGAATTTTCAACAGGAATAACGCCGAATTTTGAGTCACCTCTGTTTACTGCTTCAAACACATCCTCAAACCTTTTATGAAAATGAATGTCAGTGTCAGGAAATAATTTTTTAGCCGTAACGCCACTGTATGCGCCGTCAACGCCCTGACACGCAATCGGCTTGCCACAAGGGTTCAAGGTGTCAATCTTAACAGCTTCTTCAATCTGCTCCCTAAGTTCCTTGCCACCACCGATAATCTTGTGCTGAAGTGCTCGTGAAGCGTCCATAGTAGCTGAAAATACAGTCTTGATAGTATCGCCGTGCTTACCACATTTAGCAGCAACATCGTCAAGAATTTGTTGTTCTCTGTCGCTGTTTAAAACAGGCATACCTCTTTCAGCCTTATATTTTGCAACCTGCTCCGACACACTCATTCTCCTTAAAAGAAGAGGTATAATCTGGTCGTCTATTTCGTCAATCTCTTTTCTCAGTCCTAATAAATCCATTTATTTTTCCTTTTCATCAATAAGTTATGCTAATAAATCTGCAAGTGCAAAAGCAACGGCACTTTCAATAACCGGCACTGCTCTGGGAACAATGCAAGGGTCGTGCCTGCCGTGGATAGAAAGTTCTTCTTCCTTCATAGTTTGCAAGTTAACGCTTTTTTGAGCCTTTGCAATTGACGGCGTAGGCTTGATAACGGCTTTAACTACAATAGGAGCACCGTCCGTCATACCACCGATAATTCCACCGTTATTATTTTTTTCAATCTTGATTTTGCCGTCTTTCAAAGTGTAAAAATCATTTGCTTCGTATCCTGTCATATTTGCGAAATCAAAACCTGCGCCAAACTCAACGCCCTTAACTGCCGGAACGCCGAAAAGCGCACTTGAAATATGACCTTCAACTGTTGAAAAAATATTAGCACCGACTCCTACCGGAAGACCTGTAGCAGCACATTCGATAATACCACCGACGCTGTCACCGTCAAGCCTTGCGCTTTCTACCTTTTCACGCATCTTTTCCTCAACACTGTCATCGATAACGGCAAACGGCTTTGCGCTGACAGCTAAAAGTTCTTCGCTTGTAACATCAGCCTTGTCAAAGCTTTCGTCATACACACCTGCAATTTGAAGTATATGAGCACCGACTGTAATACCCTTTTGCGCCAAAATCTGCTTTGCGATTGCACCGGCAAAAACAAGAGGAGCAGTAAGCCTGCCACTGAAATGGCCACCACCACGAATATCGTTGAAGCCGTCATATTTTACAAAAGCAGGATAATCACTGTGTGACGGGCGAGGAGTAGTCAAAAGATTTGAATAATCGCCGCTTTTTGTGTTTGTATTTTCAATAATCATAGCAAGCGGCGCACCTGTTGTAACACCGTTGAGCACACCGGAAAGGATATGAGGAATATCCTTTTCAAGCCTTGGTGTAGCAGTTTTGTCCTTGCCCGGAGCACGCCTTGCCATATCAAAATATATTTTATCCATATCAAGCTTAATACCACTCGGAAGTGAATCAATCACACAACCGATAGCTTCGCCGTGGCTCTCGCCAAAGATTGAAAGCTTAATATTTTTACCGAAATTAGAGGACATCGGCTTTACCTCCGAGTTTATTATAATCGTCAAAAAATGACGGATAAGACTTGTTTATGCTTTGTGCGTCGTCAATTTGGCAATCGCCTATATTCATCATAGCAACCGAAAACGCCATAACAATTCTGTGGTCGTTGTAGCCCTTAAGAGTTGCAGGGTGAAGCCTATTACCACCGTTTATAATCATTCCGTCAGGTGTTTCTTTAACATCAACGCCAAGCTGTTTAAGGTTATAAACAACGCTTTCAATTCTGTCGGATTCTTTATATCTGAGCCTTTCGGCACCTTTAATCACCGTTTCACCCTGCGCAAAAGAAGCAAGAACTGCAACGGCAGGAACAAGGTCCGGTATATCCGTTGCGTCAACGACTGCACCGTGAAGTTCACTTTTTATTGAAGTGACTCCGTTTTCACCGACTGTAACATTGCCACCGAAGTTGTTTATTACATCAACGATTGCCTTGTCACCCTGAGTTGAGTTAAGGTCAAGTCCTTTAACTGTAACACTTCCGTTTATTGCACCTGCCACAAGATAAAAAGCAGCGTGCGACCAGTCACCTTCAACAACATAATCCTGAATTTTGTATTTTTGATTTCCTTTAATGAGATAGCCAAAATCGGTTTCACGAACCTTAACACCGTAATCAGCCATTACTTTTATCGTCATATCAACATAAGGCTTTGACTGAAGTGGTGTTTTCAAAACAATTGCACTGTCGCCGTCAACTACGCTGAGTGCCAAAAGCAAACCGGTTATATACTGGCTTGAAACATTGCCGTTAACTTCATAATTGCCACATTTAAGCTTACCTGAAATATGAGCAGGCAAACAGCCGTTTGAATCGATATTTACACCGTGAAGTGGCAATAATGTAAGATATTCGCCGATAGGTCTTGTCAAAAGACTGCCCTGACCTACAAATGTGACATCCTTGCCGAGTGCTCCTGCAACAGGAATCATAAATCTTAAAGTTGAGCCACTTTCAATCGAGTTAAGTTCATCTTCGTCGTTTTTAAGTGAATTAATAATACCGACCGTTGCAGCCATATCGTTTGATGAAATTATCGGTTCAACGCTTCCACCACCCGAAAGGTAAGAGCAAATAAGTGCCCTGTGCGCAACCGATTTTGAAGCAGGAACTACAACTTCACCGTTAAAAACTGATTTTTCTATTTTTGCTATACTCATTATTTCTCCGTTATTCAATGCCAAATGTTTTGTTTATATCTTCATACTTGATAGGGTTAATAAAGCTTGAACCTATCTTGTCAATCATAACAAATTTAATGCCTGTGCCTGTTCTCTTCTTGTCGCCGTTCATGGCAGAAATTATTTCCTTGTCTGTATGTGTATCGCTTATTTTAAGATTATTTTTTTCAAGCACCTTAATAAGTCTATCGGTTGTGCCCTTTTCGGTAATGCCGAGCCTTTCACCGACTCTTGTTATCATAACCATACCGATACCGACAGCTTCGCCGTGGCTTACCGTTTCAAAATTCCAAAGCTTTTCTATAGCGTGGCCACAGGTGTGACCGAAATTGAGAAGTGCACGCTCACCGTGTTCCTTTTCATCGTTTTCAACAACCTGCCTTTTGATGCTCACGCATTCGGTGATAACCTCGGTAAGGTTTTCCTTAACATCACCCTTTTCAAGCTTTTCAAAAAGAGCGGCAGACTTGATACAGCCGTACTTAATAACTTCGCCCATACCGTCAGAGAAGAAATGAGGTGGCAAAGTTTTGAGCACATCAGGGTCAATGATAACGAGTGATGGCTGATGAAAAGCACCACAAAGATTTTTACCCTGCGGCAAATCAACGGCAGTTTTACCACCGACCGACGAGTCAACCTGAGCAAGAAGTGAAGTCGGAATTTGAACAAACTTGATACCTCTTAAAAATACCGAAGCTGCGAAGCCGACCATATCACCGCAAACTCCACCACCGAGTGCAACAGCGCCGTCCTCACGGGTAAGCTCGTTTTCAGCCATAAACTCAACTATTTTTATAAGTTCACTTGTATTTTTACTTGCCTCACCGGCGCTGAATATGTAAGTAAAAACTTCATATCCTTCGCTTTCAAGTTGAGTTTTTATGTTTTCGCCGTAAAGTGGGTACACATTTGTGTCGCTCACAAGTGCAATTTTTTTACCTTTTAATACAGTCTTTGTCAGCTCACCTGCTTTTGAAAGAAGTCCGTTTTCGATATATATTTCGCTAAGACTCGAGTCGCTGACATTTACGCTAAGTTTAGTCATTATCCAATTTCCTCTTTAATCTTGTTACCCTTTTGCATCAATGCCCTAAGTTCGTTTTCGTCCTCGTTTACAATGCAATATTTGAATTTCATAAGGTTTGAAACAAGGTCGTCAATCTCACGAACGAGTGGTTCCTTATTATCAATAAAAAGTTCTGTCCACATATCGGCGTTGATTCTTGCAACACGGCTGACATCACGGTACGAACCGGCAGAATAGCCTGCGTGATAAGGCGCAAGTGGCGAAAGTACATATGAGCACGCAAGCACATGCGCAATCTGAGAAGTGAAGGCAATCATTTCGTCGTGGTGCTCAGGTGTTGTAACAACAGTTCTGGCGAAGCCCATTTCCTGTGCCAAGCCGACAAGTGCGTCGGAAATGTAACGAGGAATGTTATCAGTAGGAGTACAGATGAAAGAAGCGTTATCGAAAAGAGTATCAAGCGAATTATCGTAACCACTGACTTCCCTACCTGCCATCGGATGAGCGCCGACAAAATAGAAGTCGAAATCCTGCTTTTCAAGCTCACGGCAAATCTTTGTTTTGATACCACAAGAATCGGTAACAATACTGTTTTTCTTAAAAAGATTTTTATGTTCCTCAATGAAAGGACAAATTGCTTCAGGATAAAAGTTGACGATTGTCACATCAGCTTTTGGCATTAAATCTTCAAGCTTTCCGGTTTCGTCAATAACGCCGTCGCCAAGTGCACGCTGTGCAACAGAGTCGGTTCTGTTCCAACCCATAATATGATGTTTTGTATTTTTCTTCAATGTTTTTGCAAGGCTTGCGCCGATAAGACCAAGCCCACAGACTAAAATATTCATAAGCCCACTTCCAGACATAGTTAATTACTTTAATAATAATATATAACTTATAATATGTCAAATAGCATTTGGTGTTTTTTTGGATAATTTATAAATTTGTAATAATATTTTGTGATTATGCAGTGATGTAAAATATAATTTAGCCTCCCTTGTGTAAAGGGAGGTGAT